>JAYVKT010000372.1:0-2698 GCA_043768195.1 Chitinophagaceae bacterium
CATCAAAAAAATAAGCCTGTGCCGGCCTGGGTACCGGCGCCATAGAGGCTTCATCATCCAGGTCTCTGCTAATAGAAGCTTGCTGCACGGCAAACACTACAGAGGTATCAACTGAAGCAAGCCTGAAATTGTCATCTCCTTTAAGTACCGCTTTTTGTTTATGCTCCTTTTTGGCGAGTAATGGATCTTTTGCAAAAGTTGAATCAAGGTATATTCTCATTTCATTTTTGGTGATGAAGCCGTCACGGTTCCGCTCTGCTGCGCCATTTAAACCCATAACGAAATAATAAGAAAATACACCCCGGCCATCTCCCCACCCTTCATCTTCATTAGAAAGCTGGTCAGTATCGCAGGAAGTTATCCTGATTTCATTAGCTTTTACTTTTCTTAATTGTTCAGCAGCAAGAAAATTGCCACGGGAATCATTGCCCGCCAGTTTTCCCGAACGACAGGCATCAGTAATCAGAATTACTTTACCATTATTTCTTGCAGATAAAGTATTGGCAATTTTATTTATGTCTTCGATGCGGACGGCGTTATACATGTAGTTTGTCCGGGGCGAATTATAAGGAAGTAAAAATCCATCTTTAGAAACGGTACTATTCTCCACATCACCATGCCCGGAAAAATAAAAATAAACAAGGTCATCTTTCTGGCATATTTCCAGCAAGGAGTACAAAGCATCATAGATAGCGGCTTCCGTAGCATTTTTATTTGTCAATAAAACGATATTCTCTTCAGGAACGGCCCCGCCTGACTTTGATTTAAGAAAATCTGCAAACACTTCAGCATCCCGGTGAGCATAATCAAGCTGATCTATACCGGCGTTTTCGTACTGTGAAATGCCTACAATAACTGCATAAGTCTTACCGGCAGGGGAAACCTGTTGAGGTAAAGCCGAAGTTGTTATACGCTGCGAAAGAAGATGTATAGCAATCAGTAAAAAGAGAATAAAAAAAGAAAAACGCTTCATTTTATTGTGTTAATCACTCACATAAGTAAATCACCGGGAAGGATTGTTGCCGGACAGCAAGACTGGCTATTAAAGTCCTTTCTAAAGATAATATCTTTTATTCACCAGACAATATTTTGCTGCAGACCTAAGGCAGGTATAGAAACAGATACAGGTAAACTAAATCATGGGGCAGCATCTTAAATGATTTTCTCTTATTCTGATACATATCGGCGACAAGGATAAATATGCAGTACCTTTCGCACAATTATCAACCTATCAGGCATGCCAATTTCTACTATTTCTACAGACAATATATTAGCTAAATTAAAAATAAAATCGCTGAACGAAATGCAACTGGCTTCAATAGAAGCTATTGCTGCCAATAACAATACACTCCTTTTATCAGCAACCGGTTCAGGCAAAACATTAGCCTTTCTGTTGCCGCTGATTAAATTATTAGACCCGGCGAATACCAAAACACAGGCCATCATTATTGTGCCTTCCCGGGAGCTTGCCCTGCAGATTGAATCTGTATTTAAAAGCATGGGTACAAATTTAAAAATAACCTGTTGCTATGGCGGCCATTTGAGAGAGACCGAAGAGAACAACCTGAAACAACCCCCCGCATTGCTTGTTGGCACACCGGGCCGCCTCGCCGACCACATAAGACGGGGAAATATTACCACTGCTTCTATTGAAACATTGATATTAGACGAATTCGACAAGTCGCTGGAACTTGGCTTCCTTGATGAAATGTCTTTTATTATTAGTGCTTTGCCGGCAATACAAAAAAGGATACTTACTTCTGCCACACAAGCTGTAGCTATTCCAGGCTTTATTAAAATGGACGATCCTGTTACGCTTAATTTTCTCAGTGGCGAAAAGGAAGATACAGGTCTTACCGTTAAAAGCCTGCTGAGTGATGGAAAAGATAAATTAGAAACTCTTTTCCTCCTGATTTGCATGCTGGGTAACCGGTCAGCAATTATTTTTTGCAATCATAGGGAGTCGGTAGAACGAACAAGTAAATTTTTAAAAGAAAAAGATATCATTAATGAGTTTTACCACGGGGCTATGGAGCAGCAGGAAAGAGATGCTGCTCTTTGCAAATTCAGAAATGGAACTACCAATGTGTTAGTAACAACTGACCTCGCATCCAGGGGGCTTGATATTGCAAACATCCGCTACATTATTCATTATCATTTACCGGGCAGCGAAGATATTTTTACCCATCGTAATGGACGAACAGCCCGGATGGATGCCAGTGGTACGGCCATCATTATTTTATCGCCAGAAGAAAAATTGCCCGAATATATTAATCCGGAAACAGAACAAATAATATTGCCCGAAACAAGCACCTTGCCGGATAAGCCACAATGGTCAACACTATTTATTGCGGCGGGCAAAAAAGACAAAGTGAATAAAATTGATATTGTGGGCTTTCTGTCCAACAGAGGCCAGTTAAAAAAAGAAGATATTGGCCTGATAGAAGTAAAAGACTTTTTTTCTTTTGTAGCGGTAAAAAAAATAAAAATCGGCGAAGCGTTAAGACTTATAAAAGACTATAAAATAAAGAACAAGAAAGTAAAAATTGCGGTAGCAAAATAAATTTATTCTGTACATCAGGATTTTAAAAAATCATCGCAATCATTTGGATGGAAGTTTCCTGCTATTACATAAATATTCAGTAACTACATCTTCCATATCGACTTCCATCAGGTTGGCTAAGGTTAGTAACCACAT
>JAYVKT010000373.1:0-3046 GCA_043768195.1 Chitinophagaceae bacterium
TCTTATCTGCGGGATAGCCTGTATGCTATGGAAAAAACAAAACAGATAGCAGAACTAAATACAAAATACGAATCGGCTAAAAAGGAACAGCAGATACAGCAACAGCATAACCGCATCCGCATGCAGAATTTTTTGTTTATCGGCATCGGTGGTTTGATGTTATTGACAGGATTATTGATAAACTCCCATTACCGGCGCAATAAACTTCGGCAGGAGGCAAAATTGAAAACAGAACTGATGAATCAGCAGGAAATGGCGGTAAAGGCAGTAATAGAAGCTGAAGAAAACGAACGGCAGCGCATCGCCAAAGACCTTCATGATGGGGTGGGGCAAATGATGAGTGCTGCCAAAATGAACCTGTCGGCTTTTGAGTCAGAAATAAAATTTGCGACAGCAGAACAAAAGCAATCGCTGGAAAAAGTAATTCAGTTAGTGGACGAAAGCTGTAAAGAAGTGCGGACTGTATCACATATTATGATGCCGAATGCCTTGTTGAAAAATAACCTGGCTGCGGCCATTCAGGATTTTGTAAATAAGCTCAATAACAAAACGCTGCAGGCACATGTAAATACTATTGGCCTGGAAGAAAGAATGGCTTCCAATATAGAAACCGTTCTCTACCGGGTCATTCAGGAATGTGTACACAATGCCATTAAACATGCCCGGGCCACCACCTTAGATATTTCCCTTATCCGTGATAAAGACGGCATCAGCGGCACTATTGAAGACAATGGCAAGGGCTTCGATGTAGCCGATAAAGAAAATTTTGACGGCATTGGTCTTAAGAACATCACCACCCGTATTGAATACCTGAAAGGCACGGTTGATTTTGATACGGCTCCCGGACGGGGAACTGTGGTGGCGTTTCATGTCCCTCTTTACTGACCACAAAGAACACAAAGGAGTACACCACAAAGGACACAATTTCTTTGTGTTCTTTGTGTAAAACTTAGTGTCCTTAGTGGTAAAATCCCTCTTTAACATTTCCCCAACTGTAACCCACCCCACCCCTGCATCCATACTATCGTCAACCGGCTGACAAAATGAACTAAACCAATTTAGACTTTTTAAACTGCCTTGCGTAGTTTAGCAACGTCAGACCACACAATCACTAACGACAATGAAAAACGGAAAAATTACCCTGGCTCTGGTAGATGACCACCAGATAGTTATAGACGGATTAACCTCTCTGCTAAAAGGTCATGATAAATTTAAATTTGCTTTTGCCACCACCAACAGCGGCGAAGTGATAGAAAGAATAGCCCAAACGCCGATTGATGTATTGCTGACGGATGTAATGATGCCGAAACTGCCCGGCAATGAGTTGGCAAAACAGGTAAAACAAAAATATCCCGATGTAAAAATATTGGCCCTCTCCATGAGTGGGCAAGGCGACCTGGTAAATGAAATGATAGAAGATGCCGACATCTCCGGCTATGTATTAAAAAATATTGGCAAGCAGGAATTAATAACTGCCTTAGAAAAAATTGCAGGTGGTGGTATTTATTTTAGTGAAGAAGTGATAGATGAACTGCAACGCACCAGCCAGCGAAAAAAACAAAATGCAGAAGCCCACCTTACCGGCCGTGAAGTAGAAATTACCCGGTTGATAGAAAAAGAGTATAACAATAAACAAATAGCTGAAACACTATTTATCAGCGAACGGACGGTGGAAACACACCGTAAAAACATCTTTCGCAAAACAAATACAAACTCTGTTATAGGATTGGTGAAGTATGCTTATGAGCATAAGTTGATATAGGTATCGCTGTGTAATTGCCGATATTAATAACACAAAATGCGAATTCCAAAGTGCTAATAATCAATATCAGCACTTTGGAAATTTTGATTGGAGTGTTTTATATTTGATTGTTATTGACAATGCTAATGCAGCATTCAGCTAATTTTAGGTGTCAATAAAAAAACAAGCAATGAAACCTATATTTTTCTTATTGACAGTTTGCTCAATATTTTTTTCTTGCAAAAAAGATACATTAGATATTAGTTTATTCCAGCAATGTCATAATTCTCAAAGCTTAGACTCAACAGCAATTTCTAATAACCTTGCAGGTTCATGGATCTGGACAAAACAGTCTTGTTTTTGGACTGGCAAGACTACAACGGCTGACAAAAATATCAAAGTAATCTTTAATTCAAATGCTACTTTCTCGGTTTTAGAGAACTCGTCTATTTTAACCCAGGGCAATTGGGGATTAAAAATTATTGATAGTAACATGTGGGGACTTGATCTTACTTCGCCAAGTGAATATTTGTATGGACGCATTCTTTTTTGTAACAATCAAATTCTTTTCAATGACAGTTACAGAGATGGCTGCGATAATTTATTTACAAAATCAAATTAATTATAATTCATGGTTTCGGCAGACTAAGAAGCGGAAAATATTCGTTGGATAATTTATTATTTAAAAATAAAGGGAAGTAATATGGCTGGCGAACCAATAATAACAGAACGGCTTTTAAATGCCCCGGTTGAAAAAGTATGGACTGCCATCACCAGCAAAGAAGAAATGGACAACTGGTATTTTAAGATTGGTTCCTTTAAACCCGAAGTTGGTTTTACTTTTCAGTTCACCGGCGAAGGAAGAAAAGGCGAAACATATTTTCACCACTGCGAAGTAAAAGAAGTGGTGCCAATGAAAAAACTAAGTTATACCTGGCGGTATGAAGGCATGCCCGGTAATTCGTTGGTAGAGTTTGAATTATTTCCCGAAGGCAATAAAACAAAAATAAAACTCACTCATACAGGATTGGAAACCTTTGTTACCGACAACCCTGATTTTAGAAAAGAAAGCTTTGTGCAGGGATGGGCAGAAATTATCGGTAAAACGCTTCCGGAATATCTGGAGAAGGAACAAAAAGTGTAAGCAAGGTTTGAGTTGTACTGATAAGCCAGCTAACTCCCGGTTGATTTATTTTGAAAAAAACCAAAATAGAATATTTTTAAATTGAGGTTATTGGCAAATTATTCATTTTAAAATAAGCTGTATGGCAACAACAATGAATACCTCTGTTAAAACAATAGATG
>JAYVKT010000374.1:0-4644 GCA_043768195.1 Chitinophagaceae bacterium
GAATAGTATCTGGCGCATTGTTTGCCCCAGGGGTTGAAGCCAATGGTGCTGTATTTGTTTTCACAGCAGCACAACCTCAGTTTAATGCACCAGGAGGGCCAACAGTAAATAATACTGCCACCAGGTATTATTATGGCGATCTGGTTATTAATTTTAACAGATTCATCTTAACGCCTGTTTTGCATATTGCTGGTTTAGGAGGTTCTTATCGCTATTTTCCTGTAGGGGGAACCGATATAAACAATGCTTCACAATGGTTATCTACCTATTTTACTACAGAACTTGAAATTGATGGATTTACAGGTGTAAAACTATCCGGCAATTCCAGCCTGGTTGTTTCAGGGTCATCAATCACCAATTCATCATTAGCTCCCAGCGGTGCATCAGTTAATACAACTGGAGGTTTATTCGATGAAATTGGCGCAGCATCAGGAAGTATCAGGGTTAATGCAAACACTAATTCTATAAGATTAAGAATTTACTTAAGGGGTAGCGATGCTTCTCAATTTGCATGGTCTGCTATAGGCCAACCAGGTGCCGGCCAACAGGTTTTTGGCGGTACAAGAAACCCTTTCCCTGGCGATATCTGGTCAGTGTCTGTAAGTGCACTACTTACTGAACTTATCCCCTTACCTGCAACAGGCTTAAAGTTAAGTGCTGCACTTAATGGCAATGATGTTCAGTTAAACTGGAAAACCTTGTCAGAAGATAATAGCAAGCATTTCGAAATAGAAAGAAGTACAGATGGTATAAGCTATAGCCAGATTGCAGCAAAAGCAGCAGCAGGCAGCAGCTATACTGAACGTAACTACAGCCTTGTTGATGCTAATATGACCAGCAGCATTTATTACTACCGGATAAAATTAGTTGACAATGATGGCCGTTCTACTTACAGTAATATAGCAATCGTTCGCAAAACTGGTGGTATAAAAGGAGTAAGAACATTCCCTAACCCTGCAATAAGCCAGTTGAATGTTGAGTTCTCTAATGCAAAAGGCGATTACACTGTTAGCCTGTTCAACCAGGTAGGACAGGAAGTGCTTACACAAAGGGCAAACATTAATTATTCTGTACAGTATGTTACCATCAACAGGAGTAACCTTCCGGCTGGTTCTTACATACTCAAAATAAAAAATACGGAGACTGCTGATTCGTTTACTGAAAAAGTAGTTTTACAATAAATAGTATGAAACTGGCAAAGGCCGATTGAGCATAAACCTTTGCTTTAATTTGTTCAGCTGTTTTTTTGCTCAAGATTTTACAGCTGACGCAGGCCTCCCGCAAGGGAGGCCTTTTTTTTACATACTCAATCTTCTTGTTTACTTCGTCAGCAATCCCTTACTTTGAGTTGTTAAATCCCGTTAAAAAATATTGCATGGCTTCCATAGGAGAAAGGTTAAGGAATTTTCATCCGGTCAGAAAAATAGTTTATTTTTTTGTCGGCCTGTTTTCTTATCCGGGTCTTGCCATCGTCAACAAGCTGAAAATATCGGGCACCGAACATCTTAAAGGCCTTCCCCCTAAAAAAGTTTTATTTGTCAGTAACCATCAAACCTATTTTGCAGATGTAATTACTTTCCTGCATATTTTTTGTGCCGTAAAATGGGGAAAAATGAATCGCCTCGGCATCCCTTATTATTTACTCAATCCCTTTACAAGAGTTAATTATGTGGCTGCTGAAGAAACCATGCGGGGCAGTTTTATCAGCCGGTTATTTTTATTAGCCGGGGGCTTAACAGTAAAAAGAACCTGGAGAGCCGAAGGCAAAGAAGTAAGAAGGGGACTTGACGCTTCTGATACAAGAAAGATTTTAAAAGCATTGGAAAATAACTGGGTTATCACATTTCCGCAAGGCACCACCAAACCTTTTGCACCCGGCAGAAAAGGAACAGCATTAATTATTAAACAAACAAAACCTGTTGTTATTCCGGTGGTGATAAGTGGCTATTGGAGGGCTTTTAATAAAAAGGGATTGAAATTTAAAAAGAAAGGAACTACTCTTTCAATAACTTTTAAAGAACCCTTAGTAATTGATTACGATGCGCCGGCAGAAAACATTATGGCACAGATAATGGATTCTATTGAGCAAAGTAAAAAATATATGCTGATGGGAAAACATCACTGGCAAACAACCGATAAATGATTTACCGGTTAATCTTTTAAAAAGAGGGCTTTTAATTCCAACGCATCATCAGGTTTCATTTTGCCACCCAGCACCAGCCGAAGCTGTCTTCTTCGTAATGCACCATCAAATAATTTTTTCTCTTCTGTACTTTCCACAGTAAGTGGTGGCACAGGCCGGGGCTTTCTGTTAGGATCAAGTGCTACAAAGGTATAGTATGCTTCATTGCTCTTGTATTTGTATTGCTGTGTAAGATCTTCACCCCACACATTCAGGTGCACTTCCATGGAAGAATTAAAAGCCCTTGTAACCTTTGCTTCTATATGTACTACATTCCCCAGTTTAATCGGATTTTCAAAGGAAATATTATCTACAGAAGCAGTAACTACCGGAGCATTACAATGCTTTTGGGCTGATAAAGCTGCTGCAATATCCATCCAGTACATCAGCCGGCCACCCATAAGGTTGCCAAAAACGTTTGTATCATTTGGCAATACTAATTCAGTCATTATTACCAGGCTTTCTGCTGCTTTCTTTGTATCCATTCTATTTTTTTGCAAAGATAAGTAACAGTAAACTACCTGTTTGAAATTATGCTTTCGGGTAGTGCCTCAGTTTGAAATTAATTTGAACCACATAGGCATATAGGCCGCAATAGAAAAACACATAGCCTATGTGAATTTCTGTGTTTCTATTGTGTCTATGTGGTTCAATTTCTTTTAATAAAACGAATAAATTTTCAAACTGAGACATTATCTGCTTTTATTCCCGGTTTTTTTGAAGAACGCCGACTTGTCAAATAAAAAACTGATAGTTTTATAGCATAATCGTTTACAGTGTTAGATAGTAGCAACTCGTTCTTAAAAAATCTTTGTAAAGTAAAACACGGCATCCCCCGATAAGATTTTATCTTTATTGCCACCATGAATCTATTTAACGGTAAAGCAGTTATTATTATCACCTGTCCTAAACGTCTTTCTCCTTATCTGGAACAGGAAGTAAAGGAGCTTGGGTTTGCTACAGAAGAAACTTTTGTAACAGGGGTGAGGCTTACGGGTAGTATTAACGATTGTATAAAACTGAACCTGAATCTTCGCTGTGCCAGCCAGGTACTGTATAGTCTTAAACAGTTTGAAGCAGATAATGCGGATGACATTTACAAAAACCTTGTTACTTATCCATGGGAAACTATTTTGCCCGACGCTGGTTATTTTTCCATTACCAGTAATGTAAATAACCCTACAATTAATAACAGCATGTTTGCTAACCTGCGGGTAAAAGATGCTGTTGTTGATAGAATGAGGGAGAAAAAGGGCACCCGGCCATCAACAGGTTCAGCACTTACCGGTGCAGTCATCCATTTGTTCTGGAAAAATGAAAGGGCTGAAATATTTATAGATACATCAGGCGATTCATTAGGCAGGCATGGTTACCGAAAAATTCCGGGACAGGCTCCCATGCTTGAAGCATTGGCATCAGCTACTATCTATGCTTCGCAATGGGACAGAAAATCACCTTTTGTAAATCCCATGTGTGGTTCCGGCACACTTGCAATTGAAGCAGCTATGATTGCAACTAACAGAAGACCGGGATTATTCCGCACCAATTATGCTTTTATGCACTTGCAGGGATATGATGAAACCATTTATTTACAGGAGGATGCTTTATTAGAGCAGCAGATTATAGATGTGCCCGGGCTTCGCATCATTGCAACCGATTATAGTGAAAGAGCAATTGAGAATGCAAAAAAAAATGCAATAGCCGCTGGTGTAGCTAACCTGATTGATTTTGCCGTTTGTGATTTTGCTGCTACCGAAATACCCCCCAATGTTCCCGGTATTTTTTATGTAAACCCGGAGTATGGAGAAAGGTTGGGTGATGTTAAGGAACTGGAAGAAACCTACAGCCGCATCGGTGATTTTATGAAACAGAAATGTGGCGGCTATTTTGGTTATGTGTTCACCGGCAACCTGGAACTGGCAAAAAAAATAGGGCTGAAAGCTAAACGCCGGATAGAATTTTACACCAGCACTATTGATTGCCGCCTGCTGGAGTATGAATTGTATAGTGGAAGCAGGGTTGTGCCGAAAGAATCGAACGAAGAATAATTAAAAGGAATCTCAAAAGACAATTAATATCTCGCAAAGGCGCAAAGAAAACTTGCTGAAAATCAACTTTTGCGTCTTGGCGGCTTTGCGTGAAAATCATTTCAAAAATATTTTTGAGATAGTTTATAGTAAAAATTAATCAGTATGGAAATCTCAGCACTACAAAAAATTGTAAAAGAAAGATATTTTGAAACGGATAGTAAAAGAGGTGTCTATCACACTGCACTATGGTTTCATGAAGAAGTGGGAGAGTTGTCTTCCGCCATTGCCAATGGCGATAAACAAAATGCAAAAGAAGAGTTTGGCGATGTGCTGATGTGGTTACTAACCTTAGCCAACCTGATGGAAGTCGATATGGAAGATGTAGTTACTGAATATTTATGTAATAGCAGGAAACTTCCATCCAAATGATTG
>JAYVKT010000375.1:0-6138 GCA_043768195.1 Chitinophagaceae bacterium
TGCATTACCAGTTGCGGCACACCTTGCATTAATCGTAACTGTGTAATCAGTAAACCTGGGACATGCCCCGCCAACTGATGTTTCTGCTACTATTTGTGAACCAACAGAAAACGAAATAGCATTATTGGCAGGGGCTACAACGTTGGCCCACCAGGTTCCCCATTTAGAATCATTGTCTGCTAATGTTGTCCCTGTCCGGGCTGCGCCATATTGTTGTATAGTCCATAAACTCTGGTTAGATGGGTCAACACAAGCGGTGCTGAAATCTCCCCACCTGTCCCTTGTTGCGCCAAAATTTTTGAAATACCTGTCAACACCTCCTTTATAAATTACTTCATTCATAAGTGTATTATTAGGAAGGCAACTGCTTCTGAAAGAATATGCACCACCTGCATACGTACTGTCAGAAAATATAGAGTATCCGATTAGCACATCTTCATTATCATTAACCGCAAGGCTGGAAAAAGCCCGGAATATTTTTCCATTAGGATCATCAATTTTAGCATTCTGTAAAACAGCACCTGTGGTCTGTATCTTCCA
The DNA here is from genome assembly GCA_043768195.1 of Chitinophagaceae bacterium. Taxonomy (GTDB): domain Bacteria; phylum Bacteroidota; class Bacteroidia; order Chitinophagales; family Chitinophagaceae; genus JJ008. The sequence goes on from JAYVKT010000375.1 coordinate 541, forward strand.
CCATTGTACAGCAGTTCTCGTTGCAGTACCTGCTGGCATAAACACACTGTGTGTACACCATATATTACCATTTACTAATACCGCACTACTGATGCGGGGGTCGTTATTCGTAATTTTTCTCAAATCGCCTTTTTGCGGGGCAAAATCACCAATAGGTGGCCCTGCACTCCAGGGAACAGCACTCGTAGGAAAAGTAGCTCCGCCAGTATTCCAGGTTACGGTAGGTATAGAGCCAGTTAGTGAAACCAATCGTATGGCGCCACCTGCACTACTCCAATTCTGTACCGTGTACATAGTTGTAGTAGGAGAACCAATGGGTTCATAAATTATTGTCGGGCAGGCACTAAAACCCTGTGAGTTATCACTATCAATACGCTGGGCATTTGTACCTACAGTAATAGCCCCGCCAGCGAATAAATTAGCTTTGTCAAAAAGATATATTCTTGAACCTAGATTTAATGTACCGGTAGTATTAAAACAGTTAAAAGAAACTACAACCCTGTCTTGATTAAAAGCTATTAGCGGATAGTCCATTGCAGAATCAATAGGACCGGCTACATCAATTTTAATTGCATATTTGTTCCAGACCCCACCCGGATCATTCGTTTGGGAAACAGCCAATAACATATAATTATCTGCCAACGGAGATGTTTGGGCAACTAATATCCATCTGTTTGCATAATGATCGTATTTAACATGGGGGTCGCTATGCCCGGTAGCGGTACCAGGGAGAGGTGTCCAAAATGTGATGGCATTAATGGTAGACAAAACAACACCTGTCTTATCAGAAACCCGGTATCTGTCATTCAGCGTTGTCATGATGTGAGCTGTACCAACAGCCCCCGCTACATCTGGGGGTATTGTTACGGCATTATCATCTAAGGCATTGAAGTTAGCTGCAGCTAGTGGAGATTCTTGTCTGCTTACATCACCATTTCTGCCTGCTGAATTAACGACATGTCTTTTAATATTGGCGTTTGCCGGAAATGGCATATCAATTCTTTCTTCCTTCCAACCTCCGTCTGCTTCTTTTCCCATTTCGTTCGGATTAGGGATTACAGGTTGACGGGCGGCATCGGTAAAATTTATTTGTTTGGCAGGTGCTACCTGAGCCCGGCTTGTTGTTGCAGCAAACACTGAAATAAGACAAAGAATAATGGTAAAGATTTTTTTTCTCATATATATATTTATATGGCTCTAAATTAGAAAAGAAATATCTACTTGTATAGATTGTTTATCCAGATTCTAAAACTTGCTGTGTATATCGTGAAATTTTGTCGGAAGAAGCTTTTGTGGCTGACAATACGGGAATTAGCTCTACCCGATTTCCGGAAAATTTGTCTCTTTAAAATTAACCGGCATGGTATTTCCTGTACCTTCGCCGTCCCAAATCCTGTACAACAATAAGATTGGGGCAATCATTTCAAAAAACACAAAATCAATAAAACTATGGCGAAGAAAGTAAGTGTTACCCCGCTTCATGACAGGGTAATTGTAAAAGCAGATGCTGCTGAAGAAAAAACATCAGGAGGTATCATCATCCCCGATACCGCAAAAGAAAAACCACAACGTGGAATCGTAATTGCGGCCGGCCCCGGAAAAAAAGATGAGCCGGTAACCGTTAAAACCGGTAACACCGTACTGTATGGTAAGTATGCCGGTACCGAAATACAAATAGAAGGTGAAGATTATCTGATTATGAGAGAGTCGGATATTCTGGCAATAGTGTAAGCCCCCATCTCCGCCAGTCGGCGGAGAGTAATAAAAAAGTTCTTTTAATTTCAAATTTTTCAAAAATATAAAGCCTGTAGCCTCGCAGGTTTCTAATCCCCTCCAGAGTTTATCGAAGGATGGGGATAGGGGCATTAAATACAATGGCAAAACAAATCTTCTTCGACATTGAAGCAAGAAACAGAATGAAAAAAGGTGTTGACACATTGGCCAACGCTGTAAAAGTAACCCTCGGCCCTAAAGGACGCAATGTGGTTATTGAAAGAAAATTCGGTGCACCAACAGTTACTAAAGACGGTGTAACCGTTGCAAAAGAAATTGAACTGGAAGACCCGATTGAAAACATGGGTGCACAAATGGTAAAAGAAGTAGCTTCTAAAACTGCTGACATTGCAGGTGATGGTACTACTACCGCTACAGTGCTGGCACAGTCCATCATCAGCGAAGGATTGAAAATGGTAGCTGCCGGAGCCAATCCAATGGATCTGAAACGTGGTATTGATAAAGCAGTAAGCTTAGTGATAGAAAACCTGAAAGGCCAAAGCCAGACAGTAGGCAGCGACGCTAAGAAAATTCAGCAGGTAGCAACTATATCCGCTAACAATGATGAAACAATCGGCAAACTGATTGCAGAAGCATTTGCAAAAGTGGGTAAAGAAGGTGTTATCACCGTAGAAGAAGCAAAAGGTACCGATACTACTGTTGATGTGGTAGAAGGTATGCAGTTTGACCGTGGATATATTTCTCCATATTTCGTTACCAACAGCGAAAAAATGGAAGCTGAATTACAGAACCCTTACATATTAATTTATGATAAGAAGATTTCTTCTATGAAGGACATCCTTCATATACTGGAGAAAGTAGCACAAAGCGGTCGTCCGTTGTTAATCATTGCAGAAGACCTGGAAGGAGAAGCATTGGCAACATTAGTGGTAAACAAACTTCGTGGCACTATTAAAGTGGCAGCAGTAAAAGCCCCCGGCTTTGGCGATAGAAGAAAAGAAATGCTGACTGATATTGCTATCCTGACTGCAGGTACTGTAGTTAGCGAAGAGCTGGGTCACAAATTAGAAGGTGCTGATCTCACTACGCTGGGCTCTGCCTCTTCAGTTACTATTGATAAAGACAATACAACCATCGTTGGTGGTAAAGGAAAGAAGGCTGACATTACTGCAAGAGTAAACCAGATAAAAGCACAGGTAGAAAATACTACTTCTGATTATGATAAAGAAAAACTACAGGAACGCCTGGCTAAATTAGCTGGTGGTGTAGCTGTTCTTTATATTGGTGCTGCTACCGAAATGGAAATGAAAGAAAAGAAAGACCGTGTTGACGATGCACTTCATGCAACAAGAGCGGCGGTAGAAGAAGGAATTGTTCCCGGTGGTGGTGTTGCTTATATCCGTGCTATTGATAGCTTAGATGCAAAAGTAAGAGGCCAGATAGCTGATGAGCAAACAGGTATGGCAATCGTTCGCCGTGCATTGGAAGAACCTATCCGTATATTAACTGCTAATGCAGGTATTGATGGTTCTATCGTGGTGCAGAAAATTAAAGAAGGCAAAGGCGACTATGGTTTTAATGCCCGTACAGAGGTTTATGAAAACCTTTTCAAAGCCGGTGTTATTGACCCAACTAAGGTTGCCCGTGTAGCATTGGAAAATGCTGCCTCTATTGCAGGTATGTTGCTGACAACCGAAGCAGTAGTAGCCGACAAGCCAAAGAAAGAAGAGCCGCATAGCCATGGCGCACCAGATATGGGCGGTATGGGTGGTTATTAATCCCATTGCCTGATTAAGGCCAGCGTATAAAAATGTAATCCCGTTTCTGAAAAGAGACGGGATTTTTTTTATCTGCTAACAGCTTGTTATTTATCCCCTTTGCATAGCGGGAAAGAAAGATTATCTTTATGATGGGAATAACAAATTGGCTTAATGCAAAGATTTTATTTTGATACCTCTGTTTTCGGTGGAGTTTTTGACAAGGAATTTGATGAAGCAACCCTGCAACTTTTTGAAAGAGTGAAAGTGGGAGAAGTTGTTTGTGTTTTTTCAGACTTAACAGAAACTGAATTATTAAATGCTCCTGAAAATGTAAAGAAACATTTTAAAAATCTGCCGAAACAGCATATCGAAAGAGTATTGGTAACCGATGAAATTTTGATGCTTGCCTCTAAGTATGTGGCAGAAAAAGTTGTAGGACAAACTAGTTTTGATGATTGTGTACACATTGCCACTGCGACAATATACAAAGCTGACATTTTAGTAAGTTGGAATTTTAAGCATATTGTAAATGTTTATCGGATTCGTGGTTTTAATTCAATTAATATACGTTCAAATTATCAATCATTGGAAATAAGATCACCAAAAGAAATTTTAGAATATGAAGACTGAAGCTAAAAAAACGGCAAAAGAAAAAGAGTTTGATACAGTCAAGACTTTTAGAGCCATCAAGGACAAAATATCTTTGGAAATGGCTAATATGAGCTTTGAGCAAATTAAAGAGTACTTAAAGAAGAATAGTGCAAAACTCTATACCAAATAGTGCAGTGCTGTATTTAACAAACCAAAGAAAGAAAAGCCGCATAGCCATGGTGCACCAGATATGGGCGGTATGGGTGGTTATTAATGTTATCATCATCAAATGAATATGAGGCTGTATCAAAAAAATGATACAGCCTTTTTGTTTTCTTAATGAAGAGTTACATTATTAAAAAGGATTTAGTAAATACCGCAAGCTATTCTACGGGCTGATTACAGGCAAAGCCCTGCTCCTCTTTTTTAAACGGGCACATTCGCAATTATTCAATGCTGTTATAAGTAGTTTGAAGTAAACATTATTAACAAACAAAACCGGGGCCTAAGTAAAACTTAGACCCCGGGTTTAAGTAAAATTGTACTATTTTGCTCAACAATTAAATTGTAATATCATAGTGAAAAAGTTTAGTGTAACCTGGTTTTTGTTTTTTGCTATTGCCAATTTATCATTTGCACAAAACCTATTTTTTAAAGATTCCGGGCATAACAAAATATTTCTAACAAAAACTAAACGGTCCATAATCCCCGATAAGTATCGTGGCCTTACATTCTGTTTTTCAAAAGCTAAAAAATTTCTGCTTACCCTTCCAGATGAAAGTAAGATAACGGACAGGAAATTAGCCCCCGTTATGTCACTGATTAAACCAGATGGGAGTGTTGCCCGGTTTCGGGTTTGGAAAAGTAATGTACAGGAAGCCGGAACCCCAATTACGGATGATTATGTACACACATTTGCAGGTCAGGGAATTGATGACCTATATGCTACAATAAGGTTTGATTTTAGCAAGTATGGGTTTCATGCACAAATCCTGACTCCTAATGGAGATTACTTTATTGACCCTTATGCCCGGAGTGAAACAAAAAAATATATTTCCTATTTCAGGGTCGATTTAAAAGGAGGTGGAAGGCCGCCTGATATTGTTGAAAGTCAGGACTCACTAATCAGACGCAGACAATAAACCGGATAAACCTGCCGTTCATTTTTTTATTTTAGCTGAAAGAAAAATCCTTACTTTTAGTGCAATTTTTGGGCATGTTTGTCCGAAATGCAGGTATTAAAAAAGAATGTAAAAATCAAAATTAATTGTATGAGAAAATTTTACAAGATTATTTTTACTGTTTTTGTTTTCGCCTCCTTCGCATTGAGCAGCGCAGGCCAAAGCAACCACTTCAGTTTTACAGGGGAAAATGCCTCCCGTCAAACAACCGGCAAGAGGGCTATTTTCCCTCAGAAATATGCTGGGTTTACCACAGACATTAATGCACTTAAAACTTTCTTATGGACTTTGCCATCTGAAAAGAGCATTATTGCTAACCGTAACCTTGCACC
>JAYVKT010000376.1:0-8231 GCA_043768195.1 Chitinophagaceae bacterium
AAATCATTAGAGACATGAAACTGAAAAAATTAATATATAGCCTCCCGGTTGCCGCAATTATGATTCTGGCAGCTACAGGTTGTAACAAGAACAAGTTTAACATCAATAAGAACATCAATGCCCCTACGGACAGTACTGTTACTTATGATGTGGTACTACCTGCTGCATTACATGCTTCAGGTACTATTATTGCTAATCAGTGGGGCCCTATCCAAAACTGGATGGGCTACTGGGCCAGGTCTGGTACATATGCTCCGAACGTAATCGAGGAAACATATGAGATTACTACCGGTTTTGGTAATGGCATCTGGAATAACTGTTATGATAATAACTATGACTACCAGATTGTACAAACTAAAGCGGCAGTTGCTGGCGGTGGATTTTATGAAGGCATTGCCCGTATCATGAAGTCGCACAATTTTCAGATACTGGTAGATGTGTATGGTAATGTTCCTTATTCACAGGCATTGAAGGGCGGCGGTAACCCAACACCATCTTATGATAATGGTATTGATATTTATAAGGATATTTTCCGCCAGTTGGATACAGCTATCACTTTAATCAAAGCTGCCGTGGTAACTACTAACAATGCCAATAAGGATATTGCAAAAAATGATATCATTTTTGGTGGCGATAAAGGCAAATGGGTTCGTTTTGCCAATACACTTAAGCTGCGTTTATTGGTACATGCTTACGCAGTAGCTGGTATTAATAAGGCTGCTGAAATGCTTGTGATAACCAACGAAGGATCAGGTTTTCTTGGTTCAGGCGAAAATGCACAATCCCAGCCAGGCTATGTGGCAGACAGGCCAAATCCTTTCTACAACAATTATATAGCAACTGTGGCTGGTGCACAAACAGCGAATAATGTTTATTACCGTGCAAACAATTGGGGTATTGAATATTATAAGTGGGATGGCGATCCACGGATACCAAGATTTTATGTAGCTGGTACTAGTGGTATGGTAGGCGTAGCTTATGGTTTACCTCCAATTACTGCTAATGCTTCTCCTGTTTTGGCAGGTATAGGGCCAGGCGTTGGAAAAACAAATACCGGTGCTCAGTGTATAATGTCGGCTGCTGAAGGTTTCTTTCTGCAGGCCGAAGCAAGACAGAGAGGTATAATTACAGCCGGACCCACAGCAAGTGCTTTATTAACCACTGCTGTAAATGAAAGCTTTAACTATGTAGGAGCTACTGGTGCTGCTACTTATATGTCCAATAATGCCACTTACCCTGATGTGGATTACAATGGTGTTGCCCAGGGTGCTGGTGGGCCAGTAGGTGGCTTGTTTACTATTCTTTCGCAAAAATGGTTTGCGTTGAATGCTATAAATACATTGGAAATCTGGACAGACTACAGAAGGGTTCCTTACACAGAAGTAGCCACAAACCTGATTTCAACATCTGCACCTAATGATGCGCCAAACGATCATTTTGTGTATGGAGATGGTGGTGCTTTTGATGCAGGTCCTACTATTTCTGTTGCACCACAGAATACATCTACCAGGATACCGGTACGTTATTTATACCCTCAAACAGAGTATAACTATAACCCGGCCAATGCACCGTCAGGAATTACCAGGTATAGCCGTATATTCTGGGATCTTAATTAATTTTAAGCACTATTAAATAAATTAGAAACATGAAAAAGATAACAACCATCTTAGCCATCCTTGGAACAACCTTTGTTATGACAGGTTGCCTGAAGGATAAAGGGTTTGATAATAACACTTACGGTATTAACGACCCGGACACACAACCTCCCGGTGTTGGCTTTCCACTTGCTGCAAAGTCAAAAGTTGATTTTGGTCTTAATGTAGCCGCTACAACACAGACTGTTAATGATATTGTGTATGTAAATCTTGAGTCTGGTGTTGCCGCATCTTCTGCTGTTAACGTTACGCTTACTAATAACACTGCTGCATTGCTCAGTGCATATAATACAGCTAACGGGTTAACAGGAAGCAGCGCAGTATTGGCATTGCCAACATCGCTTTATAATGTAGCCTTGACGTTAACGATACCTGCGGGTGGCCGTAATGTGCAGGTGCCGGTTAATGTTACCAATACCACTACGCTGGATCCAAACAGGCAATATGCAGTTGGTCTTACCATTTCTGCTGTTGATGGTGGATATAAAATTGCAACCAACCTGGATGATTTACTGATTGTATTTGGAGTTAAAAATGCTTACGATGGTAAGTATAATTTACGGGGCAAGTTTCACCACCCAACAGGTGCCAACCCTCCGGCTAACTTTACAACCAATGTAGAAATGCAGACTACTGGCCCCAATTCAGTTAAAATGTACTGGCCATTAGCAGCTGCATTTGCATCACCAATCAGTTTTGGCGGAAGCTTAAACTATTTTGGAACTCAGGAGCCTGAGTTTACTGTTAATACTGGTACAAATGCTGTTACGGTTCAAAACGTAGCAGCAGGTGCAGTTACTTTCTACACAATGAGTGCAACCGGTTTTGGTGCGGCTCCTTACATTCATCGTTGGGTGCCTGCCACTAAAGTGTTCTATGCAAGCTGGGGTTATAACCTTGGCGCAGGTGGTGCATTCGGTGGTAATGGCTCAATTTCAAGGATGTGGGAGGATACATTGACTTACACTGGTCCTAGATAATTGATTTTCTAATTTATCTATACAGGAAGAGGGGTTGTTTTTTAACAATCCCTCTTTTTATTGCTATAAGCGGCAATTGGTTTTTTACTACTTTTACTATCTTAAATTTTTAAGTATGGCAGGCTTACCCCGTTTATTGCAGACACTGGCTTTCTTTTTTTTAATTGCTTGTTCTTCATTTGCACAAGGCCCGCAGATAGTAAGCCTATCAGCAAATTCAGGAGCAATGGTGGCTCGTTCACCGGACAGTAGGGGGTGGACAGACCCGGCGCTTAATCACAATAAACTGCTGCAACAACAAAGCTCTGATGGCGGATATAAGCTTATAGGCCCATATAAAGTGGTAGGCAGTTCTTATCTTTTTGGGCAGCATCACAAAGCAGATATGTACACTCCCGAAACAAAGGCTTTAAATATTTTTATCAGCTATAATACCTACAGCCAGGAAGTAGAATTTTATTCCACTTCCAATCCGGATAAATCGCTGGTAAGGGAACCGGGTACGGTTGACTCTTTTACTATTCAGAAAAATGTGGAACTGGGCATTGCCAGCGATTTAAAGTTTATCTATGGCACCCATATCGGTGCTAAAGAAAAAAGCTATTATCAACTGGTATGCGCAGGGGGACGTTTTAAGGTGTATAAAAAATACAAGTCTGACCTTGGTTATTCATCCACTAATATTGCCGAGTCTGAACTACGGCAGTTTGATCTTCAGTATGAATATTATTATACCGACAAAGAGGGCAAAGGAATTAAAAAGATAAAACCTAATGCAACAAGTGTTATCAAAGAGTTTAAAGAAATAAAAGACCTGAGTGCAGACGTAACCATTGATGATTTTTCAACAAATCCCGAAACAGCTTTTTGTAAAGCGGTAAACTTACTCAACCAGGTTAAGAGCGGATTTTAAAGTAAATAAGAATGTCTTACCATGCCTGATAATCCTAAACCCATTTTTATGCTATTAAATAAAAAATTGTTCTTCTCCTTTTCATTGATGCTGGCTACTATTGTTGTAGCTGCACAAGCAGCCGGGGCATTAGGCGATAATGCCTTGAACTATAACCGCCTTATCATGGAAAAAACGACTGAGGGTATGTACAAATTGATAGGTGCTTATAAAGTGATTGGTACCTCTTATCTTTTTGGAGAACGAAATAAAGGAAACTTGTTTTCAAAAGAAGCCCAGGCTTTTAATGTTTCTCTTAGCTATAATACTTACAACCAGGAAGTAGAGTTTTATTCCAGTTCAAATCCGGATAAGCCGTTAATAAAGGAAACCGGTACGGTAGATTCTTTTGTTCTTAACAGTAACGAAAGCCTTGGAATTACCAGCCCTTTAAAGTTTGTTTATGGCAGCCATCTTTGGTCTTCGGAGAAAGCTTATTTCAAAGAAATTTATGCTGGAAAGCGGTTTGGTTTGTACAAAAGATACAAATCTGATTTAGGTTATGTTTCCAGTAATTATGTGCAGTCGGAGCTTCGCCAGTTTGATTTGCTATTTGATTTTTTTTATACTGATAGTGAAACAAAAACAATAAAAAAGCTAAAGCCAAACCCCGGCAGTATCAATAAAGAATTTAAAAGCATTAAAGATGTTTCTTCTGTGATTGATAATGAAGAACTATCTACCAATCCGGAAGAAGCCCTCCGGAAAGTATTTGATTATTTGAATAAATAAATTAACCCTGTTTTATGTCTGATCAACAAGAAGTGCCTAACCAGCTAAATATCGAGATTTCTGAAGAAGTAGCAGAAGGTACCTATGCAAACCTGGCTATTATTACTCATTCTCATGCAGAGTTTGTAATTGATTTTGTAAATGTGATGCCGGGTACACCTAAGAGCAAAGTAAAGTCAAGGATTATACTGACCCCGCAGCATGCCAAACGCTTCATGAAGGCTATCAATGAAAATATTCAGAAGTATGAAGTGGTAAACGGCTCTATAAAAGATCTGGAAGAAGTACAATTGCCCATGAATTTTGGAGGACCTACGGCGCAAGCATAGGGAGAGTCGGGAGTCTTTAGTCAGGAGTCGGGAGAGAAGAGTCAGGAGTTGTTAGTCATGAGTTCGGAGGCCGTACCCTTGAATCGGAAGTTGTTGATCAGGGTTTATAGTGTTGAGTTTGAAATTTTCTCTTACCTGAATTTATCGGGATTGTTGATTATATACCAGATTAGTTTTCCTACTTCATCGTTTTTTGCTGTAAGGCTTGAATAGTTTTCTATGGTGATGTAGTTACAATCATGTGAAAAGTCAAGCCAGACCTGTGTTTCGGCATTTTCAGTTTCACAATCATTTAATTTGCTGATGAAATAATCTTTGTACCGTCTTCTCCGGTATGCTTCCGCCAAATTTGTACAAACAGACCTTGAAGATCTTCTTACCTGGTCAATCAATGAATATTTTTCTTCCGGTGGAAACCTTTTTGTCAGCATAAAAATTTCCATTGCCAATTCATAACCTTTCTTAAACGCAAGCAAATCTTTATAATGTCCCATAAAACAATTTTTCTACTTTAATGACTTTCTCACCTCCTGACTCCAGACTAACGACTCCCGACTCATATTAATCCTTCATCCGCAAAACTGTAATACCCGTCTTCACTTACAATAAGGTGATCTACAACGGCGATATCAAGATAACGGGCTGCTTCTTTTATTTTTGCAGTTAGTTGCTCGTCGGCACGGCTTGGTTTCAGGCTGCCGGAGGGATGGTTGTGGCAAAGGATAACATTAACAGCATCTTGTTCCAGTGCTTTACGAAGTATTACTCTGGGGTCGGCCACGGTGCCGGTAATACCGCCTTCACTTATTATTTCGAAATGGTTGATTTTGTTAGCCCGGTTAAGGAATAATACAGCAAACACTTCATGCCGGTAATCTTTCAGTTTGGTTTGCAGAAAACGGGCAATATCGCTGCTGGAACTAACAACAGTTTTCTCCAGTGGTGCTGCCGCCTGTCTTCTTCTTCCCAGTTCCAGTGCCGCCGCAATAGTTACCGCTTTTGCTTCGCCAATCCCTTTTATTTTCATCAGCTCTTTTATGGAGAGCTTACCTAATTCAACAAGGTTATCTTTTCCAAGTTTTAAAATATCCTTGGCCAGGTCAACAGCTGTTTTCTCTTTGCTGCCATTGTGTATTAGTATGGCCAGCAGTTCTGAATTGCTGAGATTTTCTGCACCGTTGAGTAGTAATTTTTCCCGTGGCCGGTCGTCTTTTGCCCACTGTTTTATTGAGTACTTGTGCTCTTGCATACAACAAGTATAGCTAATATTTTTATCTCATCAATACCATTAAGTGGTAGTAATAACAAGCCGCCGGAAACCAACTTTGAAAAACCAAAAACCCTGGTACGTATGAAAACCAAAAGTTTTACCCCGATGGGATCCCTGCACCCCGTTCTTTTCTTTGCAGGTTTGTATGTGGTGGCCTTGCTGTTCTCTATTTTTATCTGCTCCTCACTTTTTTACAGTTGCAATGCCCGCCCGGCTAAAATAGGCAGCGGAGAAATTAATCCGGCAGAACAGCCTGTTAATCCGGTTGGCACAGTTGCCCTCCGGTGATAAGTGTGTTGGGTCAATATTTTTAGCAGTAGCAGGTGGTGATTGGAGGGAGAGTAATATCTTCGCCGCTCCAAAGGAGTCCTTTGGACACATTTCAACACCATGCAAACTGCGAAAATCTTCTCCGGAACAGGTTCCCAACAACTGGCCGAGCAAATCTGTCTGAAATACGGCACCAGGCTGGGCAAAGTAAATATCCAACGCTTTAGCGATGGGGAAATCAGCCCTATTTTTCTGGAAAGTGTCCGTGGCGACTATGTTTTCCTGGTACAAAGCACCTTTTCTCCGGCTGAAAACCTGATGGAGCTGCTGCTTATGATTGATGCTGCCAGAAGGGCTTCCGCAGATAAAGTAATAGCCGTTATCCCTTATTATGGATATGCACGGCAGGACAGAAAGGACAGACCCAGAGTAGCCATTGGGAGTAAGTTGGTAGCCAATATGTTAGTGGCTGCCGGAGCCGACAGGGTTATTACCATGGATCTTCATGCCCCGCAGATTCAGGGTTATTTTGACATACCGGTGGATCATCTCGATAGTCATGCTGTTTTTATCCCTTACATAGAAAATCTGAGGCTTGAAAACCTTACCTTTGCCGCCCCCGACGTAGGAGCAACAAACCGAATCAGGGAAATTGCCAGTTATTTTAATGCTGAAATGGTAATCTGCGACAAGCACCGCAAACGGGCCAATGAGATTGCCAGCATGGTAGTGATAGGTGATGTGACAGACAGGGACGTAGTGATAATAGACGACATCTGCGACACCGGCGGCACATTGGCAAAAAGTGCAGGTCTTTTAAAAGAAAAAGGGGCAAGAAGTGTGAGGGCTTTGATTACACACCCGGTATTAAGCGGAAAAGCTTACGAGAATATAGAAAATAGTGTGCTGGAAGAACTGATAGTGTGTGATACAATACCAGTGATGAAGGAAACATCGAAGATTAAAGTGCTGAGTGTGGCGGAACTTTTTGCAGTAGCCATTCGCAATGCGTATGAGAATAAAAGTATCACAAGTCTTTTTATTCATTCGCAACGGAGAGATAAGTAAACCCCTGTCCCCTAAAGGGAGACTTAGGTCTAACAGACTTTTCAAATACTTGGTTCTATAAAGAAGTAAATTATTATTTAACAATAAACCCTCTCCGAATTTGAGAGTATTTTACTCCCCTTTAGGGGATGGGGGCAAAACAAAAAACAAATGAAATCAATTACAATCGAAGGTAGTCTGAGGACCGGATTCGGGAAAACAGCCACCCGGGAACTCCGCTCTCAGGAACTGGTGCCCGGTGTAATTTATGGCGGCTCACAGGAGATCAATTTTTCTGCTCCTGCTGCAGCTTTCAAAAAATTCGTTTACACACCAAGTTTCCAGGTAGCAGAAGTTAAATTAGATGGTAAAACGTACAGAACCATCCTGAAAGATTTACAGTTTGACAAAATAGATGATAAGCTCATCCATATTGACTTACTGGAACTGGTAGAAGACAAAAAAGTGATTGCTGAAATTCCTTTGAAATTTATTGGAACTTCAAAAGGTGTAAAAGATGGCGGTAAACTCATCATCAAAATCAAATCACTAAAAGTAAAAACATATCCAAAATACCTGAAAGAGCAGATTGAAGTTAGCATTGACAATTTGGATCTCAATGGTAATATCAGGGTAGAAGATGTGAAAATTGAACATTACGAAATTTTAAATTCACCCCGCATCCCCATTGCTTCTGTAGTATTGACAAGGCAATTGAAACAGGAAGAAGCTACTGTGGCTCCGGCTGCAAAAGCTGCTGCGCCTGCTGCTGCCGCTGCCGCACCTGCTGCTGCGCCTGCTGCAAAAGGGAAAAAATAATTTTCAACAACAATATTCAAACCCGTCTCGCCTCAGGCCAGACGGGTTTTTTTATTAGCACTAATTAACGCAAATTAGCAGCATGAAATTTCTGATTGTTGGTTTGGGGAATGTTGGCGATGAATATGCACATACAAGGCACAATATCGGTTTTGATGTGGTGAATGCATTTGTTCA
>JAYVKT010000377.1:0-2494 GCA_043768195.1 Chitinophagaceae bacterium
GTGGAAATTTCAGGATATTGAAACTTAGAAGCTAACATGGCACCAAGCAACATATCATGATGCCCGGATAAATTCCATTGGCGGAAATCTTCTGTAAGATCGGTAAAATGAAGACGGTGAATCAATAGTTCAATCCTGCCCTGTACTTCTTCATTGGGTGTTGTTTCCCAAAGATGCTCAAGGTTTGGAATTATATTTTTACCGTAATCAACAATTTTGTTCGACACTAATCCAAACACCTCTTCGTCGGGGTCGTCAATTAAGGTAAACAAGGCCGATATTTCTTTATTGGTTTCCATGGTGGTGATTCCTGCACAATATCTTTATTGATACTGAAACACTGTTGTTAAACTTTTCCACAGACGTTAAGAAAGTCGGGAGTTGTGAGTCAGTAGTCTATAGTCATTGAACTATAGTTAGAATAAACAATACTGCAATCAGGAGTTTGACTCCAAACTCCCGACTATGGACTCACAGCTTCTTCGCTACTACCATCCAGTCCCACGGCTTGGGTTCTTTCAGCCATTTAGGTGGTTTTATGAACTCTGTATTCCAGTTGTATTCTATTTTTTGAAAACCTTCTGCAATAAAACCTTCATTGCTTAAGAGGAGTTGTAATTCTTCTTTCAGATAATGATGATGCGGCACATCATCAATGTCTGCATTACCCTGTCGGATATTATTCCACTTCTTCAATGCTTCTTTTGCATTTTTGGTTATGGGGAAAAGATTTCTGTCAACCTTATGTTGCTGTTGAATAACACTACTCAGCATCCATGATTCTAAAGAAGGAATGGTGATAACAATCCGGCCACCCTTTTTAACACAGGCTGATAAGGATTGAAAAAATATCGTTCTATCTTTCATATCCGGTGTAAGGATAGCATTGATACAAATACCAAAATCACACTGCGGTACTTTTGTTTTTTTACCACTCATATCTGCCCGCAGGTATTGCACATTTTTGTATTGCGGGTAAAGTTGTTGTGCTATCTCCAGGTTTTTTGCTGAAATATCTACAGCAACTACTTTTTTGAAAGCAGGGGAGAGCACCGGCAGCCATTTGCCGATAGCACAGCCAATATCAATTACTGTTTTGTTTTTTGATGCATATTTTTTAATAACGGAACGGATAAGAGCTTTCTTATCATTGTGAAGTACATCGAATATTTCTTCTCCGTAAGTCGGGGCTATTTTTTCCCAGTAGGTGCGGTTCATGAATTGTAAAAGAGTTACATAGCAAATACTAAAACTTCGCTATCAGCTTGTGATTTCGGAATACGAAGTTTTCCTTCTTTCATGCCTTCAAGGTGAAATTGAATAGCACCGAATATATTTTTTTCTACAATGGCTTTTGTTTTACCAGTTGCAATCACGCCGGGGATATCAGGTACATATGCTGAATATCCGGTTTTTGTTTTTTCATAAACTACCAAATATTTTATCATTTTTTCGTTAATTGTGCTTGTTTGAAAATACTGTTTAGAGTCCCAGGGGCAATATCATCCGACATTTTATGCACTGCCACTGTTACCAACCCTTTCTTGGCAGGATGCTTATACTGTTTATGACTTCCTTTCTGTCTTGATAAATACCAGCCGTCGCTTTCCAACAATTTGATTACCTCTTTGGCTTTCATAAAGCAAATTACAAAATTTTATTTGCAAGGGGAAACGCAGTTTTACTAAAAAGCCACTGATGTAGTGGCTTAACTATTTATTTCTTTTTAGCTGCTTTTTTAGGAGCTACCTTCTTCGCCGCCGCTTTCTTCTTCGGTGCAGCCTTCTTTTTCCCAAACGCATTTGGCACCTGTGCCGCTATCATTGCTTTTATATCTTCTAATGGAATAAGAGCCGCTTCATCCGCAGTATATTTTGTACCATCTGCTTTCAGGTTCAGTTTCAAAATCTTTTTACCAAATTTTAATACAGGTCCCCATCTTGCATTCTCCACGGAGATTTTTTCATCCGGCCAGCGTTGTATGTAGCGGTTCGCTTCCTTTTTTACTTTGGCATCAAGGAGTTCATCCATTTCTGCCTGGGTCAGGTTATCAAAGTCATATCTTCTTGGCACATTAACAAACATACCATCCCATTTTATATAAGGGCCAAAACGTCCTTTGCCTTTGGTGATTGGTTTCTGTCCGTAAGTACCAACTGGCGCATCAGCAATTTGTTTTTCTTTTACATATTGTATAGCCCTGTCTAAATCCACGGTAGCCAAATCAGTGCCTTTGGGAATAGAAACAAATTCATCACCCCATTTTACATAAGGGCCAAAGCGGCCAACGTTCACCGAAATATCTTTTTCTTCATACTGTCCCATTGTACCCTGTGCACCAAAGAGGATCATGGCTTCTTCATAAGTAATGGTTTCTATACTTTGTCCCGTTGGTATTTTTGCAAACCGTGGTTTCTCTTCATCATCCGCCACACCTATCTGTATCATGGCGCCGTAACGACCCATCCGGGCAAAAACTGGTTTGCCACTTTCA
>JAYVKT010000378.1:0-15695 GCA_043768195.1 Chitinophagaceae bacterium
TATTTAAAATTGTCGCAGTATCTCAGGGAATCAATTTGAACCACATAGGACAGAGTTACACATAGAAAAACACATAGTTGTGTAAAATCTATGTGTTTTTCTATGTTTCTATTGCTTCTATGTGGTTCAATATCTGCGACAATTTTAAATGCACCCTTAGTGAATCAGGTTTGTAAAACTAAGAAATAAAAAAAGCCATTCCGGATTAACCGGAATGGCTTTTTTTATTTTAAACAAATAACTATTGTATCACTACCGAACCATCAGCAATTTTTTTGCCTGTTTTGTCAAACAAGGCAACCCGATAGATACCTCTGCCATGCTGCCGGAGATCAACCGGCATTGTTTGATAAGGTGAGGTAATCGCATAGCTGCGGTTATACACCTGTGCTCCTTTGGAATCATAAATAACCAAAGTGTTTTTAGCATTAGTACCCGGTGTGTAATAAACAACGGAGAACTGCCCGCCATTTGGACTCGGATAAATGAACAGTTTTGTTGTTGCCGAATCAGCTATTACTTTAGCCGGAGATGTGTTGTTGCATGGCAGCCCGGTGGTGTTGGTTACTGTCACAGTATAGCTGCCAACATCGCTTAAGTCAATACCAGATAGTATAGCAGTAGTAGCTCCCGGCACCACTACACCATTTTTAAACCAGGTATAGTTGTAAGTACCCGGTGGTGTTACATTAGCTGTCAATGTTGTACTTAATCCGGGGAATAAACTGCTGTAAGGTGCTGCTGTAATAGTAGCAACAGGGTTAGGACTTACTGATACAGCAGTGGCCGATGAAGAAGCAAAACATCCACTGGCATTGGTTACTGTTACAGAATAGTTACCCGTTGTGCCTACCGTTATTGATTGTGTAGTTGCACCATTGCTCCACAGCCAGGAATTTCCTGCTGATGCAGTTAGTACAACATTATTGCCCTGGCAGAATGTTGTTGCACCGCCTGCAGTAATATTTGCTGCAGGTATTGGGTTTACTGTTACAGTTGTACCTGGTGAATTACTTACACAACCACCACTTTGAGTAACAGCTACAGTAAATGTTCCTGATGTGCTAACCGTAATAGATTGTGTAGTGGCTCCGTTGCTCCATAAGTAAGAGCTACCTGCATTCGCCGTAAGCACTACACTTCCGCCCTGGCAGAAAGTAGTGGTGCCTGCTGTAGTAATTACTGCCGGTGGATTTGGATTCACCGTTACAGTAGTCGCTGCTGATGTAGCACTGCAACCAGAACCATTTGTAACGATTACGGAATAGTTTCCTGATGTAGTTACCGTAATAGATTGTGTGGTAGCACCATTGCTCCATAGCCACGAACTTCCGGCAGAAGCGGTAAGCACAACGTTGAGTCCCTGGCAGAATGTAGTAACGCCACCGGCTGTTATGTTAGCCACTGGCGATGGATTTACCGTAACAACTGTAGCCGGTGAAGTACTTACACAAATACCTGTTGTTACCTGCACGGAGTAAGAACCACCAGCAGTTACAGTAATAGATTGTGTGGTAGCGCCATTGCTCCATAAATAAGAACTACCCGCTGTAGCAGTTAATACTACATTATTTCCCTGGCAGAAAGTAACAGGCCCGGCGGCAGTAATGGCTGCTGTTGCAACCTGTGTTATGGTTAGTGTAACAGGAGTTCTTGTATTGCTTTCACAACCGCTTGCTGTGTTTCTGCTGGC
Source organism: Chitinophagaceae bacterium (assembly GCA_043768195.1). Lineage (GTDB taxonomy): Bacteria > Bacteroidota > Bacteroidia > Chitinophagales > Chitinophagaceae > JJ008. Next base: position 1,694 of record JAYVKT010000378.1, read on the forward strand.
AGCATGATAAGTAACTGTGCCTGCAGTGCTGAGTGTTGGGCTTGCTACTACAGATCCGCCACTTGCAGCATCATACCAAATAACAGTGTGGCCGGCAGGAACTGTTGCTGTGGCAGTAAGTGTTGGCACTACACCGCCCGGGCATACTGTTTGCGATTGATTGCCACCGCTAAAAGGTGCAGCAATTCCTGCACCCCCCACATTTACTGGTAAGGTGGATGTAGGTGTATTACAAGTTCCGTTTGTTGCAAAAACGGCTACGTTTCCGCTAGAACTTCCTGCTAAATAATTTATAGTAATTGAATTGGTACCTTGTCCGCTTGCAATGGTAGCACCCGGAGGGGCTGTCCATGTGTAACCAGTAGCACCGGTTACAGCAGATATATTATAAGGAATGCCTGAAGGTGTTCCGCAAATAGTTGCTTGCCCCGTAATACCACCGATAGCGCCTAATCCACCACCACCGCTTGAAACAGTACCGTTAATAGCAACGGCTCTTTCACTTTCTGCAAGGGTTGTATTGTTTTTTGCTTTGATGGTAAACCACATGCTTGCACCCGGAGTTAATCCGCCTGCTGTGTGTGATGTGCCAGTTATGTTAGCAGAAAGAATTACGAAATCACCTGTAGCAGGATCCAGCCGGTAAATATCATAATGAGTGGCATTGGTCACTGCCGCCCAGGTAAAACTTATTTCTCCCGAACTGCAACTGGTACCGCTGGTGATAGCAAAACCGGTAGTAGTGCCGAGTATTTTAAAATTGACATCGCTTTGATCGGTAAGGGTTCCGCTGCTTACTCTTATTAAAGCAGTAGAAGTATTGGCACCTGCCGGAACAGACCATGTTAAACGGGTGGTAGCTGCAGGAATAGTAGAAGAAATGGTTGTCCAGCTGCCCCCGTTATCTAATGAATATTCAACTGTCTGTGTTCCTGTTACTCCGGAATTATCCCATGTTATTATCTGTGAAGCACCCGGATTAAATGTTTCTCCGCCATTGGGGTAAATAACTTCAATATAGGGTTGATTAACATCCCATGTTAATGCATAAATCTGGTTGGGGCCGGTAGTAATAGCTTCACCGTTTACCCTTAATGTATAAGTACCGGCAGCAGGATTGTTGACTGTTACCTGTTCAATGTTGCTTATGTTATCATCGGCCTGTGTTGCATTTGTTGCAGGATTGACAGGGTCTAATATCCATGGTAAATAGGTATTGGCACCTTCAATTACTCTGAGGTCTAAGTTATTCACTAAAGCAAAAGCAGCATTAGCTGCTGCAGCCGGATCATTCCAGGTTAGCATCACCCTTAACCGGGATGCACCGGCAGGAACAGTGATGGTTACATCGTTGGTTGCGCCGGTGGCAATAGTGCCGAGAGCATAACGGTTAGTTTCCAGGATTTTTACAGCCGCCAGTGCATTAATGCGTCCGAATCCAAATCGGTAGTCAGGCCCGGGATTACCAAGATCCTGTGCAGTATTGCAGGCAATATTTTTTATTAATGATGAAGGAGGAAGAACGTTTCCGTTTAATTGTTTGTAACGCTGTGCCAGTAATGCTACAGTGCCGGTGATGCCGGGAGTGGACATCGAAGTTCCTGAAATAGTGTTGTAAGTATTTAATGGGGTATAAGTCGAAAACACATTGCTGCCCATTGCTACAATTTCTGGTTTCACCCGTCCATCATGCACTGGTCCGCAACTGCTGAAAGAGGAAAGTAATTCATCAATAGTAATACTTCCAACTACCACATTGTTTTTAGCAGCTTTACCAGTACCGGTTATCGTTCCCCATCCGCCGCTGCAGGCTCCCTGATTATTGCCTGAAGAATGGCAATGCAAATGGTACAAGTTATTGTTAAGGTTAATGTCAGTATTTCTTGCCCGTAATGAATAACTGACAGATGCCCCCGCTACGCCGCACTGCACACCCAGCCCATCATGGTAGGAGTGGTTGCTTGATATAAGTGTCCTTGCCGGAATCTCAGTTGCCATTTGTGCCTGAATATCAGCAACTCCAAAACTGTACGAAAATAAAGAAGCATTGGGAGCCATTCCCCGTGCAATAGGGTTAATTATGCCCTTGCTGCCAATAGTGCCGGATACATGTGTGCCATGAGAACCTGCGCCACCAGCGGCAACATTTGTCAGTCTGCCAGCAGGCGAAAAATCCAAGTGCTGGCTTGCTATTTCATCCCATACCCCTATGTTCATTCCATCGCCTTTCAGGTTTCTAACTCCGTCGTTTAAAATATTTACACGGTGAAGAGTACGGCCTGGTAAGTTTTCCGGCACATTTGGAGGGGCAATATATTCTGCCCATTGTACAAATGGAAGTGACGCAAGACCGGAAATATTTTCTACCGGTATCCTTACTGTCATCATTCTGAAAGAAGGAACATCAGCAACAATAGTGGCACCTAAACCCGACAAAGAGTTGTTTATTTTAGCAGCAGTTAGTTTTTCATATAATATAATATCCACATCAGCATAACCTGTCATCTTTACTGCATATGAAGGTGCTTTATTAGTTAAAATATCCTTGTGGGCTTTTTGTGCAGGTGTAAAAAGTATCACACTTCGAATGTTGAATGTTGCGAAAGAAACAGGATCAATAGCTGATGAAACTACAACTGTGTATGCATAGTTTGGAATATAATCCAGCAGCTCAATACCGGCAACTTTCATCCTATCCTTAGTTAGCTGGTCGGGCAACGATTTAAATTGTATTGTAACATAATGTTTGTCGCTGAAAAGACTCTTTTGAAAAATATCGGAGCTTTTTGTAAGGCTGTTTACATTTTCAGCAGGAACAAACTTTCCGGAAGTAAGTAAAATGCTATAATCATTTTTATTCTGGGCAAATAAAAGCCCCGGAAAAAAAATAAATAATAACACTCTTGTTAGTCGGGTAAAAAAATGTTTCATTGAAGTTGTTTTTAAGTAAAAAATCAGGCAGCATTCAGACTGGAAAAATAACGAATATTTTTTTGCAAAAAATGCCTGTTTAACTTAAACAATCGTTTGCCGGATAAATGCTGATAAAATTCTGAATACCTTACCTTTAGCCACACTAAAATAATGTCTATGTTATTTGAATGGAAAGGGGTTTTCCCTGCATTAACCACAAAATTTACTGTTACTGACGACCTGGATTTACCCTTATTTGAGAAAAACCTGTCAGCCCAGCTGGCGGCGGGAGTGAATGGTATAGTGCTTGGCGGCACATTAGGAGAAGCCAGTGTGTTAGCCACGGATGAAAAGGAAGTGCTGGTAAAATTTGCCATTGATAAAGCAAGTGGCAAAGTGCCTGTGATTATTAATATCGCCGAAGGCAGTACAAAAGAAGCTTTGAAGCAGGCTGCACTCGCCAAAGTATGGGGGGCACAGGGGTTGATGCTGTTGCCACCGATGCGTTATAAAAGCGACCACCGGGAAACAGTAGCATACTTTAAAACAGTTGCCAATTCAACGGATTTGCCTATTATGATTTATAATAACCCGGTTGATTACAAGATAGAAGTAACGCTGGATATGTTTGACGAATTACAAGTTTGCAAAAATATTTCCGCAGTAAAAGAGAGCACCAGGGATGTAACCAATGTAACAAGAATGAAAAACCGTTTTGGTGATCGGTTTAAAATACTTTGTGGAGTGGATACACTGGCTATGGAAGAACTATGCCTTGGCGCAGATGGCTGGGTGGCGGGATTGGTTTGTGCTTTTCCGGCAGAAACGGTGGCTATTTATAAATTAGTGAAAGCAGGCAAGATTGAAGAAGCAACAAAAATATACCGCTGGTTTATGCCGCTGCTCGAATTGGATATTCACCCCAAATTAGTACAGTATATAAAACTGGCAGAAACACAGGCGGGCATCGGTAGCGAAAATGTAAGGGCACCAAGACTAACATTGGTGGGTGAGGAGAGAGAAAGGATCTTAAAAGTGATTAATGATGGGATCGCTGCAAGACCTTCTTTATAAAAAATAATTTATCAATAATCAATTTTCAATATTCAATGTACAACAACGCAACAATACCCGAAATAGAAGTAGTAATGCAACAGGCATGGAAAGCATTTCATATTTATAGAAAATGTTCGTTGAAACAACGGGCTGATTTTATGCGGGCCATTGCAAAAGAAATAGAAGCATTGGGCGATGAGTTATTAAAAATAACAAGTGAAGAAACCAACCTGCCCGAAGCAAGATTAAGAAACGAAAGAGGCAGAACTATTTTTCAGTTAAATCAATATGCAGATGCCTGCGAAAAAGGGGATTGGCTGGAAGCAAGAATTGATACAGCCATTCCTGATAAAGCCCCGCCAAAACCGGATATCAGGAAGATGCTGGTACCACTTGGCCCTGTGGTAGTTTTTGGTGCTGCTAATTTTCCGTTTGCTTATTCCACTGCGGGTGGAGATACCGCTACGGCATTTGCTGCCGGTTGCCCGGTTATTGTAAAAGCACATCCTGCACATGCAGGCACCAGTGAGCTGGTAGCAAAAGCCATTTTAAAAGCTGCAGTTGATTCTGAAATGCCCGAAGGGATATTTACTCATATTCATGGTGCATCATTTGAAGTGGGTAAAGCATTAGTAGAACATACACATACAAAAGCCGTTGGATTCACTGGTTCATTCGTTGGTGGCAAGCAATTATTTGATTGGGCCAATCAACGCAAAGTGCCCATTCCTGTTTTTGCCGAGATGAGCAGTATCAACCCTGTTTTTCTGCTGCCGGAGAAAATGAAAACGGATGCTGTTGAGCTGGCAAAATTATATGCAGGTTCTATTACATTGGGTGTTGGACAATTTTGTACCAATCCCGGTCTTATAATCGGATTGGAAGGAAAAGAGCTAACTGTTTTCACGGAGGCATTAGGAAAAGAAATTACAAAGATTACTCCGGCTACTATGCTGCACCCCGGCATCTTTAAAAACTATCGCAAGAAAAAAGACGAAGCATTAAAACAACCGGGAGTTGAGGTGACAGCATTTAGCGAAACAAAGCCGGGCTTGAACCAGGGCAGCCCAACGATAGCTACTGCATCAGGCCAAACATTTTTACAAAATCCATTACTGCACCAGGAAGTGTTCGGTCCATATTCACTTATCATCCGCTGCAAGGATATGAAAGAGATGCTGCAGGTAGCTAATCATCTCGAAGGACAACTCACCGCAACATTAATGGCGACAGAAAATGATATTCGCATTCATGATAAAATTGTTGATGCAGTTTTAAATATCTGCGGACGATTTATTTTAAACAATGTGCCAACAGGAGTAGAGGTCTGTTTAAGTATGCAGCACGGCGGGCCTTATCCTGCTACCACCGATTCAAGATTTGGTTCTGTTGGTGCCGATGGCATTAAACGTTTTGCAAGACCTATCGCTTTTCAAAACTGGAGTAATGGTTTGCTGCCGGACGAATTGAAAAACGAAAACCCTTTGGGTATTTGGAGAACGGTGAATGGGGAACTGACGAAATCGCCGTGCTACTGACTTACAGTATAATTTGCGCCGGATTCACTCTGCATACAAGGCCGGGCGGCGAGACGGCTGGGAAATGCTCTTTTATTCTCCGGTAATTTGTCTGATGATAAATTTAACCGCTCTGTCATCAACGGAAGCAATTTCAGATTTGTCGTAAATGCTCAACAGGTAAACTTCTTTATTTTTTTCTATTTTGAAAGTGATAATCCTCATGCCGCCACTTTTTCCTTTTCCTTTACTTTTTACTGCTAAACGAATCTTGAATGTATCGTTACCTAAAGGGGTGCCCAAATCAGGTGTTTGCGACAAAGTGATATTGAGTTCAGATAACTCTTTCTTTAGAGAAGGAAATTTCTTTATTAATCTTTTTGCCTGAGATTTGAAATTTGGTGTTGGAAAAACATTATAGCTCATTCAAAAAATCTTGTAGGGATTGTTTTTCGATTTTGCCCTGCCGCATTTTTTTTACTTCTTCAAACGACTGGGTCAGGTCTGACTTTAATTTGAGCATTTGCTCATACTTGCTTAACCTGTTCATAAGCCTTGTCCATTGAGATATGGAGACCTGCACCGCCTGGGCATTGCCTTTTTGGTCGTTTACATATTGAACTACTGCTTTCATAAAATGAAATTACAAATTATTCAGGAAATAAATGAAAGGTATTTTGCTTCGTAGGCGAGTCTCACAGCGTTGGTAAGTGGCAGGGGTGGACTCGCCGTGCTATTGAACCTTTGAACGGCCTTTCTTGGTGTTGAGTGATGGCTTCTGTGAGATAGCAAAACACCAACAAACGAATTGAGGGTATTTTTTTGATAAGGGGCTTACGATAGTTCTGTTGCTGGTGTCGTTGCCCTGCCGCTATGCCCACACACAACACTCAGCCGGCGTGATGCTTTCTTTGGGAAGACCAGCAGCGGCGGGAGTTGGAAGACTCGGCAGGGAAGAAAAGCTTCAATTTTCTTATCAAATAAATTATCTTTACAAGACATTTATGAAATATAAAAAAATACATATTCAAGGATTCAGAGGTATTAAGAATCTTGAAATAGAAGACTTGTCAAGGGTGAACGTTTTCTTAGGGCAAAATAATAGCGGTAAATCCAGCATCTTGGAGGCCATTTTTTTATTAACGGGATTCAATAGCCCGGCATTAATATTAAATATTGATATTTTTAGAAATCTGATGCACAACGAGGAAGATGATTTTCGGTTTTCATTTTATAATCTTGATTATTCATCAAAACTTTTAATCGAAGGCGATTTATTCGAAAAAAATTCATATAGAAAATTGGAGATTATTCCTAAGAATTCAAAATCTATAAAGAAAGTCCCTGTTCAGAAACTAGAACCATCAACTATTGGTGACGGAACTTTGTCAACTGAGACTACGGTTCAGTCAGATTCTTTGATTGAAACTAAATTAAATACTATTGACGATATTAATTCGCTTGAGTTTAAATGTGAGGTAAAGGATTTTCAGGTTGAGAAAAAAGTCTTTACATCTTCAATAATTTTAAATAGAGTTTCACATGGTATTGAGTTTACAATTGAACCTGACCCAAAGAAATATTCTGGTGGATTCAAAGCCTTAATTCAAGGAGTAAACTTTAGAAACGTAAAAGAACTTGCAAAGAGAATAGAAAATTTAATAGTTTCAAAAAAGAAGGATACTTTAATAAGAGACCTAAAGCAAATCGAAAGCAGGATAACTGATATAATTACTTCAACAAATTCAATGATTTATGTTGATATTGGAGCAAAGCGAATGATTCCTTCAAATCTTATGGGCGATGGATTTTTAAAGTACATGAATATTGTTGCAAATATTAATGAGGTCAAAGACGGTGTTATGCTGATTGATGAAATTGACAATGGGCTTCATTTTACAGCAATGAAAAAATTATGGAAAACAATTCTTGCCTCATCTGAAGCAAATAAAGCTCAACTATTTATTACTACTCATAGTAAGGAGTCGCTTAATTTCTTAAAAGAAGTGATTGAAGAGTCTGATATGCAGGTTTATAAACCGCTAGTTAAATGCTTTACAATAAGTAAACTTGCTGATGATACCGTTAAGGCATATCCCTATGATTTTGATTCTTTGGAGTATGCGATTGAAAATGATGTAGAAATTAGGGGGGAGATATAGGCATGCCAAATCAATTCTTTACAGAGGGGAATGATATAAAATTTATTAAAGACATCTTAATAAGTAGGAATAAATCTAATGATAATGATGTATATGTTAAGGCTGAGGGTTGGACTAGTTTACATTTAACTAAGTCGAAGTTTTTAGAAAACACTAATAAAGGGGGTAGAAACTTTGTTTTCTTTGACGGTAATGGAAACCCTACAAAAAGGCGAAGTGAATTACTTGAAATCAGGCAGCAATTAGGGATTGACTTCGAACTCTTTTTGTTTCCCAACGATTTAGATATTGGAGCGATTGAATCCTTGTTACTGCAAATGGTTCTCCCTCAATATTCTGATATTTTTCAATGTTTTGATAATTATTCTCAATGTATATCCAACGCTAATGCGGCTTATGTCCTGCCAAATTTTAAATCCAAATTTTTTGCCTTTGCTGAAACAACTGGGCAAGAAACCAATCTTTTAAAAATTAATTTTAATGACACTACGTATTATGACCTCAACCATGCTAGTCTAAACTCTCTTTATACTTTTCTTGACTTGCACTTATAGTGTTTTATAAATTTAGTATTCCCTTTTATACCTGAATCGAAAATAGGTTGAACTATATAAAAAACTTGCATAATGCTCATCTGTGTTACTACAGTACAAGAGTGCGACGCAACGAAAGCTGATAGTAGTACTACAGCTGGTTAAAGAATATTAAGCAACCACTAACCTATCTTCCTTTGCATGCTTCATCACAAACCAACCTGTAACAACAATAGAAAGAATAAAATAAGCTCCCAATATATAAGTAGCAGAAGAAAGATAACTGTTAGCCCCAAACCAATCATCCTGCACATATAAAAAATACAAACCGAGGCCGCTGCGTAATATTTCCCATACAATCGCATACTGGTTTCTATCCATCAACTCAGTAAGTGCATACACACTTAAAAAGATAAAGCCGCCATACCAGAAGATATAATTTTTATCTAATGCATTTATTAGCGCAATGTTTCCAAAAAGATAGCTGACAAATAAAAGGATCATGATGTTTTGCACCCATGTCCACACATTTAATGCTGGCGATGTTTTGGTATTGTATTTTTCAAAATGATAGACATCTTCAATTTTATACACCGGGTATTTAGCCGCTACATCCGCAGGGCGGTAGCCGGTGGGTTTAAACCATAATAAGAATTTGTCTTTCCAGTTGCTGGTTCTCCAGGCATCTTTCATCAGCAGCCAGGCATGCTGAAAATTTATTTTTATAGGGTTCCAGGTACGTACCGGCCGGGTAATGCCATAGACAGGTGGCAGCGTTGGCAGTTCTTCCTGGAAAGTGCCAAACCATTTATCCCAGAAAATAAATATCTGCCCGTAGTTCTTATCAATGTATTCCTTATTAATAGCATGGTGTACCCGGTGGTGTGAGGGGGTAACAATTATTTTTTCTAAAAAACCCATCTTATTGATATGCTGTGTATGGTACCAGAACTGTGCAAACAAATGCAGCGGTGCAACAGTGGCTACTACTATATCCGGCACACCGAGTACGGCAGCCGGTAATAAAAAGATGGCGAATGTTTTTACAATGGCTGAGATACTTTGCCGCAAGGCACAGGCCAGGTTAAATTCTTCGCTGCTATGGTGAACGATATGACCGTTCCAGAAAAAATTGGTGACATGCTGCAGGCGATGCACCCAATAACCGGCAAAGTCTAACGCCATGAAGGCGATGATATAAGTGAGTATTTTATTGGGTACCGTGGTAAAGGCAAGATTCTCCAGGAAAAAAGGATAAGATAGTACTACGAGGTAAAGACCGATTACATCTTTGGTTACGTTGGTAACGCCGCTGGTCAGGCTGCTTATCATGTCCATATTCCGAACGGTGTCCTTGCCTTTGCGCAGCCCATACCATTTTTCAAAAAGAACCAGCAGGAGGAAGGCTGGCATGGCGATGAGTAGTATCTTTCCGTAAGTTTCCATGTTGCAAACAATGTGGTTACGAATTTACAGAAATACTTGCAGGGTTTTCAAAAACTCTTGGAGGGTTCAAAACCCTCCAAGAGTTGCAAAAAAAACATTTTATGAAAAAAACAATTTTAACCGGCTTATTCTTTTCAATCATTTGCATAGCCACAAAAGCACAAACCACCGGCGCACAAAAACTGGCGGCTTTTAAAAAACAACAGCAACTACTGCAACAGTCGCCATATAAAAACCTGCAATGGCGGCTGACCGGCCCTGATACCCGCAGTGGCCGATGTACCGATGTAGCTGGCATTACCGGCAATCCCAATATTATTTATGCAGCATTTGCCACTGGAGGATTATGGAAAACAGAAGACGGCGGCGACACCTGGAAATCATTGTTTGATAAAGAAGCGACACTGTCTATCGGCAATATTGCATTGGCACCTTCCAATAATAATATTTTGTATGTGGGAACCGGCGAGGCAAATATTTTCCGTGCATCATTACCGGGAGTGGGCATGTATAAATCAGCAGATGCAGGAAAAACTTTTACGCATATTGGTTTGGAAAATACCGGAACGATTGCAAGGGTGGTGGTGCATCCAAAAAATCCAAACAATGTATATGTGGCGGCCAGTGGAAACGAATGGACTTATAATAAAGACCGGGGAGTGTATCAAACAATGGACGGCGGAAAAACATGGAAGCAGATATTATTTGAAAATGAAAAAAGCGGTTGTATAGAATTGGTAATGGATCCGTCTGACCCAAACACTTTATATGCCTCTATGTGGAACCGCATCAGAAGAAGATGGAGTGACCCGGTGCCGGAAGATGGCGACCATGTTTATAAAACAACAAATGGCGGCAAGACATGGAAAATTATTAATGCCGGATTGCCCGACACAAAATTGACAGGAAGAATCGGCCTTGCCATTTCTCATTCCAACCCGAATGTGCTGTATGCTTTTGTAGATGACCATAATAAAAAAAGAGATCCAAAGCCTGATGAAACGGACAGCTATCAAAGAAAGGTGCAGAAAGTAGTAATTGGCGGATCAATTTATCGTAGCAATGACAAAGGTGAAACATGGAATAAGATGAGTGAGATACATGATTTCTTTAAACCTTTCTCCGGCACTTATGGCTGGGTGTTCGGACAGATACGGGTGAACCCTAAAAATGAAAACGAAGTATATGCGTTGGGTGTAACAAGGGCAAGATCATTTGATGGAGCAAAAACATGGGAACAAATAGAAGATACGTTGAAAGGCAGCGACTGGATACATGGCGATAACCATGCGTTGTGGTTTGATGATCAAAATCCGGAAAGAATGATTTTGGGTAATGATGGCGGTGTAAGCACCACGAAAGACGGCGGCAAAATATGGAAGAATTTTTTTAATAAAATTCCGACAACACAATTTTATACGGTGGCTTACGACATGCAACAACCGTTTAACATATATGGTTCCATTCAGGATGAAGGCACTTTTAGCGGAAGCAGCAGGAACACTTTCGGCCTACCACAGGATTCAGCATTGCGCCGTTGGGACTATGCGCCGGGTGGTGAAGGCACACAAATACAGGTTGATCCCATCAATAGTAATATTGTTTTCTCCAGCAGTTTTTACGGGCGGCTGATGAAAAGCGATATGAGTAAACCCGATAGCATCCGGAACGAAAGGATAAAGATGTTTGCTGTTGGTGCTATTGATTCACTGCGGGGTGAGTGGCTGGCCGGTACATTGCAATCAAAGTTTGATAATAAAATTATTTACCATGGCCTGCAGCATTTATACAAATCAGAAGATGCCGGCGACACCTGGAAGATGATAAGCTCCGACCTTTCTTATAATGATAAATCGAAAATGGGAGTGTATCCTTATCTTATTTATCACCAGGCAATAACGGCGATTGCCGAAGGAATGAAACCAGAAATTCTTTATGCAGGAACAGATGATGGCCGGGTTTGGCGTTGTGCTAATGCTTTTCATGCGGCTGACAGATGGGTGGAGATAACAAAAGGGTTGCCACTTAATAAACATGTGGCAAAAATTACCGCCTCAAAGTTCACTCCTGCAAAAATTTATGTGGTGCTTAATGACAGGAGGCAGGATAATCACACTCCTTATATCTATGTGTCAGAAAATTATGGAATGCTGTGGAAGCCGCTTGCAACTAACCTTCCTGCATCCCCGGTGAATGTGCTGATTGAAGACCCTGAGAAAGCTAGTGTACTTTATTGCGGAACAGATATGGGTGGATATATCAGTAAAGATGCGGGTAAAACATGGGCTGCTATTAATGGAAATATACCTGCTGCCGTTTCGGTGAATGATATGTTCATTCATCCTGTGGAAAAGAAGCTGGTGATAGGAACGTATGGAAGGGGGGTGTATGTAATAGATGACTTATCAAAATTGAGATGAGAAGGATATAGTATGAACTCTTGGAGGGTTTTGAACCCTCCAAGAGTTGTAAAAACAGTTTATAATTTAAAAAACTAAATGCAACCTGGTTCTACTTATCATCTTTTCAATCATGCCAATGGCTGGGAAAATCTGTTCAAGGAACATAAAAACTATGATTTCTTTCTGAAAAGGCTTTCATTGCATGTACTGCCGGCAGCACATATTTATGCATATTGTATGATGCCAAATCATTTTCACTTGCTTCTCAAAATCAGAGAAGAGAATGAACTGGTAAAATATTTTAAAGTAAAGCAAGAGCAAAAAAATGCAGCTATAGAAGAAGCTGCGAAATTGGGGAAGAACATTGAAGAGGTGACTGCTGATGTTCTGGAAAAGAAAGTCAGCAAGTCGTTTTCCAACTTTTTTAACAGCTACACACAGGCTTTTAATAATATGTATGAAAGAAAAGGCAGTTTATTTATGCCCAATATGAAACGGGAAGAGGTAAGTAACGATGGGTCTTTTTGTAAAGTGGTGCATTATATTCATGCTAATCCGGTGCATCACCAATTTGTAAATGGTATTGATAAGTGGCCGCATAGTTCGTACAAGATTTTTTTAAGTAAAAGTCCGACTAAACTTGAAAGAGAATATGTAGTAAAGGCGTTTGGTGGACTTGACTGGTTTATAAAGTATCACCAACAACCCATTGACCCCAAAAATAAATGGCTTGATTTCTAACTATTTTTAGCAAAACTTCCGGACAAACTCTTGGAGGGTTTAAAACCCTCCAAGAGTTATAAAATGACCTTAGAATAATATGAAACATATTTTCAATTGTATTGATGCACATACCTGCGGTAACCCGGTTCGACTGGTAAAAGAGGGCGGCCCGAAGCTGGAAGGAAAAAACATGAGTGAGAAGCGGCAGCATTTCTTAAAAGAATATGATTGGATAAGAACCGGGCTGATGTTTGAACCAAGAGGCCATGATATGATGAGTGGAAGTATTTTATATCCGCCGCATGATGAAGTGAATGATGTAGCCGTTTTATTTATCGAAACCAGCGGCTGCCTGCCCATGTGCGGACATGGAACCATCGGAACGATTACGATTGCCATTGAAGAAGGCTTGATTACGCCAAAGGTGGATGGTGTGGTGAAGATGGAGACACCTGCAGGATTAATAAATGTGAAATATGAAATAAGAAATAAGAAATGTGAAAGTGTGAGGCTTACTAATGTGGCATCCTTTCTTCATTCTACAGAATTGTTATCGGCATGTTCTGAATTAGGCGAACTGATTGTTGATGTTTCTTACGGCGGAAATTTTTATGCCATCGTGGATGTGCAGAAAAATTTTAAAGGGCTGGAATATTATCCGGCAGATAAATTAATTGCATGGGCAAGGGAACTGCGTCAGCATATCAATGCGAAGTATGAATTTATTCACCCGGAAGATAAAACGATAAATGGGTGTTCGCATATTTTATGGACTGGTGCTGTGTTGGATAAAACTTCTACTGCAAGAAATGCAGTATTCTATGGTGATAAAGCCATAGATCGTTCACCCTGCGGCACGGGAACATCTGCTAGAATGGCGCAATGGTATGCAAAAGGTAAGTTGAAGAAAGGGGATGAGTTTATTCATGAAAGTATTATCGGCAGTAAATTCATTGGGCGAATTGAAGAAGAATTGATATTGGCTGGAAAACCTGCTATTCGTCCATCAGTAGAAGGCTGGGCAAAAGTATATGGGTACAATACGATTTGGATTGATAAGGAAGATGATCCTTATGCATATGGGTTCCAGGTTATTTAGTCAGCAGAGTGGTTATAAGGAGTAGTGAACAGGAGCCTGATTTTACTAAAACAAAAAAAGCTTGTGAGAGTTTCTATATTATATATCGCTGTTTGTGCATTTCTGTCAACTGCCGGGTGCAAAGCAGATAAGAAAACTGTAGAAAAACAGG
>JAYVKT010000379.1:0-6778 GCA_043768195.1 Chitinophagaceae bacterium
ACAATACTATTTTTCTATTAGCAGTACCATTACCAAATTGTAAAGGCGCATTGGACGAAACAGTGCCGATACCGACATTGCCATTCGGTTTAATGTCAATAGCTGTTATGGGACTGACAGTACTGCCTCCTAAAGCGGCGACATCGGTAACAGCCAGTTGCAAGCCACCCAACACATTGCTTGAGCCAATATAAGCACCATATCCGTTAACCATAAGTTTCCGGGTGCCATTTAAATAAGTATTGAAGCCTATGATGGGATTACCCGATTCAATAGCAATACCTGATGAACTACTTCCAAACATCGCATGTACAGCGCCTGCTTTTTTATCCACCACCAAACCAGCCAATGCCGGATTTGTACTGCCAATACCCACATTGCCATTTCCTTGTATCCTCATTAACTCTATTGATGTGGCTGCATCTATACCTGCAAAAAATTTATGTGCAACACCAGAAGTTGCTTCATTGATTTGGTAGCGAAGCTCACCACTGTTTAATCCAAAGCCAAAAAATTGATGTTCGTTATTATTTACATCAAACAATACTATTTTTCTATTAGCAGTACCATTACCAAATTGTAAAGGGGCATTGGGGGTAGTGGTGCCAATACCAACATTTTGCGCTACCGCAAAAAATGAACAAAAACATAATACTGCCAGTAAATAATTTCTTTTTTTCATAAACAGAATTTATTGTTTGATAAATGACACTCTATTTACTATTTCATCTGCCTGCAATTGCAGTGAATACATGCCTGATGGAAGTTTTGAAATATCAATACTCCGCTGCTGGTTACCTGCCGGTATTTGTTGCTGCTGTACCAGCTTACCTTCCAAACTGTATATGCGAATGGTTGCGGATTGAGTTGTATTTGTATTCAGTTGTATAAAATTTTGCGCCGGATTGGGGCTTATTACAATACTGTTCTTTTCATTATTGTTTATAAGCATCACAACTCTTGAATAACTGAATCTTCCATCCCTGTCAATCTGCTTGATGCGGTAATAATTTTTTCCGGAAACAGGCGAAAGATGTGTGAACGAGTAATTGCTTGTGCTGCTGCTATTGCCGGCTGCATTTACTGTTCCTGTTTTAATAAATGAAGAAGCATTGCTGCTGTGTTCTATTTCAAAACGACTGCTGTTACTTTCGGATGCAGTGGCCCATTCAATGATGGCTGTATTGTTTTGTAGTTTACCGTTTACATAGAGCCAGGTAACAGGAAGGACTATATTGCAGGAAATCTGGGTAAAACTAAGTTTGTCAATAGTAGTGCCATCACCAATCTGACCATTTTCATTCAGGCCTGAACCCAATAAATTGGAACCAGCCCTTATTCCAAAGGCAGTATATGTTCTTGCAGATATTGTTTGCCAGTCAGTTTCCGTCCCTGTTTGAAATGGTTCGATATACCAATCAAGAGTCCCGATTCCATACTCGCCATTTGTATTAAAACCCCATGCCCAGCGGCTGCCATTTGTTTTAAGTGCTTCGGAGTGCAGGTAAGAGGCAACAATTGTATCCCAGTTAGTTTCGGTTCCGATTTGCAGCGGCACATTACTGTTGGTGAATGTGCCATCTCCCAATTGGCCCAAACTATTTTGACCCCATGCCCAAAGGGTGCCATCAGACTTAATAGCTATCATATGGATGCCACTATTGCTAACCATTTGCCAGTCAACAGCAGTTCCAACCTGTAAGAAAGTATTTCTATCTATATTAGTTCCATCACCCAGTTGGCCTGCATAATTTCGCCCGGTAGCCCATATTGTTCCCGTTGTTGTAAGAGCAGCCGATGCTTCAAATCCTGCTGATATACTTGCCCAGTTTGTGGCTGTGCCCACCTGCACCGGAATGTTTCTTATGGTAAAATCACCCAAGCCCAATTCACCGTTCTGGTTAAAACCCCATGCCCATAAAGTGCCATCTGTTTTAATCCCTAATGAATATCGATTTCCAGCTGAAACAGTAAGCCAGTCATTGTCAGTACCTACCTGTACCGGGGTGTTATAGTTACCAGATGTGCTAATACCCAATTGACTAGAATTATTATTTCCCCATGCCCATAAAGTGCCATCCGTTTTGATCGCCAATGAAAAATTGGATTTTGGTGTAGCATTGGCTTCCTCGTTGGCTGAAACAACAGCCCAATTAGCATCTGTACCAATTTGAACGGGGGTGCTTCTGTTTGTGAAACTACCATCACCTAAAGCTCCATGAGAATTGTTTCCCCATGCCCATAAGGTGCCGTTGTTTTTTATAGCCAGCGTATGTGAACCACCTGACGCAATTTTTTGCCAACATTGGGCATTGGTATTTTGCGTTACGAATAGTAAAATTGTAATTCCGAGAATAATCCTTTTCATACTGCACATTTTAGTGAGTACAAAACTTGAATTTTAAAGCATGCAGAACAATCGCAAAAAGATGTTAGGAGAGAGGAGTCGAAACTAAGAAACCGGATTTCAGAAGTTTAATAGTGTGGAAAATCCCAATAGCGAAAGCCCAGTAAGACTTCTTACTTCAGGCCTCATTTCCCCATTACCTTATTAATCGCTTCGGTGCGGCTTTGCACCTGTAGTTTTTCGTAGATGTGGCGGGTATGTGTGCGGACGGTATCCATGCTGATGTTTAACTCAATAGCTATTTCTTTATAGCGAAGGCCTTTGGATAATTGTTTCAAAATTTCTTTTTCTCTGTTTGTCAGTACATCTGTTTCATCAATAGAATTTTTCTGCTGAAAGGAAGCAATAACTTTCCGGGCTATCTGGCTGCTCATGGGCGAACCGCCATGATATACTTCAGTAATAGAATCTAAAATTTTAGAGGGTGCTGTTTTTTTTAATAAATAACCGGCAGCGCCTGCTTTTAGCGATTCAAAAATATTATCATCATCCTCATACACGGTACTCATGATAAATTGTGTGCGGGGGCATTGTGTTTTTAATTTTCGCACCGCTTCAATACCGCTTATGCCGGGCAGGTTAATATCCATCAGCACAACATCGGGGCAGATAGCTGGTAAGCCTGCAAGGGCTTCCTCGCCATTAGAGAAAGTTTTAAGGCAATTAAAGCCATCACTGCTGTCAATCAGGAGTTCAAGGCCTTCTTTAATTTCTTTAATATCTTCTATAATTGCTACTGTAATCATGGTGGTAAACAAAATTAATATTAGTACAGTTCTTAGTTTATCACAAAATAATGTTACACAGGCATGGTAATGCCCGTTATTGTTCCTTTACCGGGGGAAGATGATATTTCATATGTACCGCCGGCCTGCTCAACCCTGTTTTGCATATTTTTTAGTCCATTTGCAAACAACCGGACTTTTCCCGGTTCAAACCCTTTGCCATCATCCTGAATTGTAATTTTAAACTGCCCGGTTAATTCTTCTATCTCAATAATGACATTATTGCTCCAGGCATGTTTAGCAATATTGTTCAGGCTCTCCTTTACAGTTAAATAAACATTGCGGCGTTTTTCTTCTGATAAATGCCGGATGAAAAATTGTTCAGGATAAACAAAATCAACTTTCACTGCAAATGGCTCAAAATATTTCAGCGCATATTCCCTGACGTAGGCCGATAAACTTTCCAGTGTATCATTTTTGGGGTTTAATACCCAGATAATATCCTGCAGGCTGTCCACCAGTTCCCGGCTTGATTCAGAAATTTTTTCTAATTGCTCCCTGGCTTTGTCAGGTTCGGGCAATTGTTTTTTTGCCACTTCACTTAAGATGGCAATCTTGGTAAGGCCACTGCCCATATCATCATGCATATCCCGGCTGATGCGGCTGCGTTCATGTGCAATGGCCTGCTGCTTTTCCAGTTCAACTTTCTGCCGCTGCAACCTTCTTTGCAAAATATTTTTAAAATAGGCATACAGCAGCAGCGAAATAAATGCAATCAGCCCTGCAATAAACCCTGCTGTTTTCCAGAAAGGCTTTTTAATAGTAAATGAATATGAAATGGTTTTACTTACCGGCTCATCACCCGGAAAAAATGCCGTGGCGGTTAGTGTATAACTTCCGGGCTGCAGGTTTGAATATTCAAACTCGGCCCGTTTGGAATTTTGAACAGCATTGGTACCGGGGCCGGTCAGCTCAAATACGAAACGTATATTTTTTTCATCTATAAAACTGGGAGCACTGACGGAGAAACGGAAATTATTCTCTGTATAGCGGTAATGATTGATCGCTGAATCTGTTTGTTTGCCATTGACAGTAATCTCATTGAAATAAAAAGAAGGAGTAAGGGGTTGCATCGCTGAAGAGCTTACATGTACTTTGTAGAGGGAACCACTTTCATCTAAAGCGACCAGGAGGGAATCATTCATCAACTGGATAGAAGGAACAGTGGTAAATAACCCCGCACGGGAAAATAACTGTTCTGCAGCAGTATCTTCTTTATTCAGGTGAACAAGGTCAAGCCCCGGAACGCAAGCAACGACCAGTTTGTGTTGATTTAGCCGGATGATATCCACTGCAAAATTATTGCTCAGTCCTTTTTCTTTTCCGATGCTGCCCAGTTTTTTATATTCACGGGAATTAATTTTTACAAACACTATCCCGTTGTGCCGGGTGCCGATGCAGAAAGTGTCTTTGTTCCATTGATAGGCAAAACGGGTGCTGTAATCGGCATTTCTATAGGTTTGCTGAAGCTGCAGCCGGTTATCCTTCAGCCGGTAGCTTACTATATATGCACTGCGGGTAAAGCACCAGTAATTGCTGTCATCATCTGTAACAATATTATCGGTGAACCAGGGCAGTTCGGTTGTGGCGAATGTTAAATCTTTACTTACAACCGAAAAATAATTGCCGCTTATCAGCAGCCTTCCTGCTTTATCAAATGATATTCTTGACGAAACTAATTTTGATTCTGGTAAGAATGAAATGAGTTGAATAGTATCGCCTTTTTCGCTTTCAAGCCTGTAATTATCATATAATGTCCAGCGCCGGTTGTTCCAGAAAAAAACCTGTTTAACTCCCGGCTTTTCAGTCATTTTTTTTTCTATAAAAACATTATTGGTTATGATACCGAGCTTACTGCCGTATTTAAAACTGATGATTCCTTCCGGTGATTTATTAATAAACTGCTCAATGAAAGGGATTTGTTTCTTACCCGGCAATATAAATTTTTCCACCCTGTTTTGCGTCATTTTATATACTCCTTTGCCTGCTACGGTAAGCCAGTAATTGTTTTCCCTGTCCTGAAAAATATTGCTTAGACCATCAGGCAAACCGTTTGCAGAGGAATAATGCAGGGTTTCGTTTTTTGCCGGGTCAATCACATAAAACTGCTTGTCAGTTGTAATAAGCCAGATTTTTTTTTGAGTATCAATAAAGAAATTGAAAATTTTTTTTCCCGCCGGAATACGGGTTGCAAAGTAGAGGGGTTGCGTAATTAATTTCCCTTTGTTAAATTCTTCAGTATTTAGTTCGTACCATTCTTTTTTTAAGAATACAAAGATTTTTTCCTGGTAGTGCATCATGTTAATGCCAGGTTCCGATGTTATTTCTGAAATTAATTTCTGCTCTTTCCAGTTGTAAAGGGCCAGGTACTGGCGGTTGAGTTTTTGATTGGAATAAGCAATAATCAGGTTGTCATCTTTCAGTATAACTTTATCAGTTTTTAAGGGCTGCTTCGTGCCATCTTCTTTTTGAATGTCAAGCGGCATGGTTTTTCCCCCATCATAAAGCATAAGCCCTGAATTGGCGGCGATAATTTTTTCTCCGGAAGGAGTAATATGAACAGAACCCGGTTCAAGAGACCTGTTAAAAAAAGCGGTGTCTTTCTCTAATTTATTGTTCTGCAAAAAATAAATACCTGAGATAGATACAATCAGTATCCGGCCATTTTTTTCTTCCACTATATCACTGACAATACTTAGCGATTGATTTTGATACTGTGAATAATTGGTAAATCGCTGCCCGTCAAATACACTAAACCCATCGGGGGTAAGAAAATACATGACGCCCCGGCTGTCCTGGAAAATTTTTCCTACACGGGTATCTACAAGGCCTTCGGCGGGGGTGTATTGGTTAAAGGAAAGGGACTGAGAGGCTACGGAAAGGGAAAACTGAATCAGTAAAAGCAGTGCAGCCGGTTTCATTAGCTAAAAGTAATAAAACAACTGAAAAGGCGATAATCAGCTTATTTATCGTACAGAGATTTCTTCATTAAGCATCTCTCTCACCGCATCGGCAATGGCTATGGCATCATACCCACATTCCTTATGCAGCTCTTTTGGAGTACCATGCTCCACTAACCTGTCAGGGATGCCCAAAATTTTTACATCATTCTTATAACCATGCTTTGCCATAAATTCCAGAATAGCACTGCCGATACCACCTTCCACGGTTCCATCTTCAACGGTTACTAATTTTTCATATTGCTGGCAGGCTTCATGCAGTAATGCTTCGTCTAATGGTTTTGCAAAACGCATATCATAATGACCGGGATTCAATCCATCATTTTTTAATTCACGGATGGCCGTCGCAGCAAAATTTCCGGGATGCCCGAAGGAAAGTATTGCAATGTCTCTGCCTTCTTTTATTTTTCTGCCTGTACCGATTTTTATTTCTTTCATTTCTGTTTTCCACTCCGGCATCACACCTTCACCTCTCGGGTAGCGGATAACGAATGGCAATTTAGTAGATTCTAACTGTGCCGTATACATCAGGTTTCTCAATTCACTTTCATTCATCGGCGCACTGAGAATCATATTAGGAATACAACGGAAATAGGAAATATCGTAACAGCCATGGTGGGTTGGCC
>JAYVKT010000380.1:0-2672 GCA_043768195.1 Chitinophagaceae bacterium
TGTGAGTTTTGTTGATAGTTCCTGAATAATTTTCTCACCATATCCTGCCCTCGCTTTTCCTTTTAACTCTTCCGCCACAATTCGTTCACCTATTTTCCAGTAGGCGATTACCATTGAAAAATTAACTGAGCGGACAGCAGTATGCTTCGCCTGTTCAAGAATGGCTTTAACATCAACGTAAATATTTTTCTTACTTACACTCATTTCAAAATATAAATAAACAGTGTTGCCAGTACAATCACTCCGGCTAAAAAGTAAAGAGCATATTGCTGTACTTTACCCGATTGTAATTTTTTAATTCTTTCAGAAACAGACTGTGTTACTGAGCCAGAAAGATTTATCATTCCATCGACTACATTTCTATCAAACCATGCCGCTGGTCTCCCGATAAGGCTGAACAAAACTTTTTTAGTAATGAACAGGTATACCTCGTCAATATAAAATTTATGATAAGCTGCCTTGTATAATCCGCTGAATGAAGCAGCCAGTTTATCCGGTTTGCTGTTTTGTTTTTTGTACAACCACATGGCGGTAAAAATTCCTGCCAATCCTAATATTACCGGGGCGATAGAGAACTGCAGGTGAAAATGCGATTCCAATGCTTTACCATCGGTACTAACAAATTCACCAAAGGGAATAAAACCAGCGGCGGCTGCACCAATTGCTAATAAAACCAGCGGCAGCATCATAGTAAAACCACCTTCTTTACCCGCAGTAGCTTTAGCAGAGGCGGGGCCATGTTTCTCACCGTGTACTTCGTGAGGTTTATTCCAGAAAATGCTGAAGTACAAACGGAACATATAAAAAGCAGTAAGTCCGGAGGTTATTAATGCAATCCAGTAAATCGCCATATTGTTTTGGTATGCTGCCAGTAGTATTTCTTCTTTGCTGAAGAAACCGGCGAATGGCGGCACACCTGCAATAGCCAAGCAAGCAATCAGGAACGTAATATGAGTGATTGGTAAATATTTTCTCAGGCCACCCATGTCTTTCATATCATTACTATGTACATAATGTATTACTGCACCGGCCCCAAGGAACAATAATGCTTTGAACATGGCATGAGTGAATAAGTGGAACATAGAAGCAGTATAACCCAATCCAGATTCGCCACCGTATTTTGATACACCGAGTGCAAACATCATGTATCCTATCTGCGACATAGTGGAATAAGCCAGCACCCTTTTAATATCAGTTTGTGTGCAGGCAATGATAGCGGCAATGATGGCTGATACTGCACCAACCCAACCAACTATTTCCAGCACTGCGGGTGTAGTAAGTGCAAACACCGGGAATAATCTTGCAACGAGATAAACGCCGGCCACCACCATCGTTGCTGCATGTATCAATGCAGAAACAGGAGTGGGGCCTTCCATTGCATCGGGTAGCCAAATATGTAAAGGGAACATGGCACTTTTACCGGCACCGCCAATAAAGACCAATGCTGCTCCCCAGGTAATTGCGGAAGCACCAAGAAAAGAATAGCTAACTGCTGTTTTAATTTCATTGGATTCAGGAGAAGTTAATCGCTGAATAAGTGTGGCGAAATCCAATGTTCCTGAACTAAATGATAATATTAGTATGCCAATCAGGAAACCTAAGTCTGCAAACCGGGTTACGATAAATGCTTTTTTGCAAGCAGCTACTGCACTTGGTTTATCGTAGTAATAGCCAATTAACAGAAACGATGACACACCCACCAATTCCCAGAAAATATAAATCTGGAAAATGTTACTTGCCAATACTAATCCCAGCATAGAAAAAGTAAACAATCCCAGGTAAGCATAGTAAGTTGAAAATCTTTCTTCACCTTTCATGTAACCCAAACTGTAAATATGTACCATCAGCGAAATAAAAGTCACAACCACCAGCATCATCACAGAAATTGAATCAAGCGTCAGTCCCATATCAATAGATACACCCGGAGAAAATTCCAGCCAGGTCAGTTTCATCGGAATGAATTGCTGGTACACACCATCTACTTTGCCATATACAAAGAAGTAATCGTAAGCTGTGTAGAGAGCAAGAATAGCAGAAGTCAATAAGAGGGCTGTTCCAATAATACCAGAAATATTTTTCAAATATTTTCTGCCGAATAAACCCAGCAATAAAAACCCCGCAAGCGGCAGCAAAGGAATTAATAATATGTATATATAGTTCGGCATGTCGTTTCCTAATACCCCTTTAGGGGATAGGGGCTTTAATACTTTAATTCTTCAGCATTTTCTACGTCAATAGATTTGTGGCTGCGGTATAAATTAATAATGATGGCAATTGCCACAGCCGCTTCAGCAGCAGCAATAGCAATGATAAATAAAGTGAAAAACAGCCCATCCATTTTGCCGGGCCACAAATATTTATTAAAGGCAATAAAATTCAGGTTCACACTGTTCAGAATTAATTCTATGCTCATCAGCATAGTGATTAGGTTTCTCCGGGTAAGAAAACCATACACACCGATAAAGAAGAGTGCGGCACTGATAAATAAAATATGGTAGAGTCCCGGTTCCATTTTGTTTTACCGCAAAGACGCAGAGGCACTAAGCATTATTTTCTGTTTTTGAGTTATTACTATTTTTTTCTGGGACTTTTGAAGCCCCTCCGCAGGAGGGGCTTGGGGAGGCCCGTAATGCAATTACAATACATCCTATCATCGCTGCCAGTAAAAGCAT
>JAYVKT010000381.1:0-4089 GCA_043768195.1 Chitinophagaceae bacterium
TTGTTTTTTCAACTATTGGCAGTTTTTACAAACTCCTTCTACCACCACTTCCACCTGTTCGGCAGCATAGCCCTTAGGAAGTTTGATTTCGGGTGTTACCACATCATCAAGGCAATAAGTATTATGACAACTGTTGCACACAAAGTGTATGTGATGATCATGATGATGGCCTTCTGAACACTCGTCTTTGCAGAGTGCATACCGGATGGAATTGTCTGCAGTAGGAATAGTGTGAATAATTCCTTTGTCAACAAAAGTTTGCAATGTCCGGTAAACAGTTACCCGGTCAAATTTTTCTCCAGCCCTTTTCTCAATATCTCCATGTGCCAACGCACCTGTTTGCTCCAGGAAAAGCTGTAATATTTTTTTCCTGCTGCCGGTAACACTAAGGTTGTTATGTTTCAACAACTTACCTACCTGGTTATCTATCTCTATATTCGTCTCTTTTGACATCTCTAATTTATTACGCTAAAATACATAACAGCATGCATTCCTGAACGTTCATCATTTTTCCTTCAGCAGTTTACCGGCTAATCGTATCATCTTTTTCACTTCGCTTTCTTTTAATCCGTCAAAAATTTTTCGTACATCCCCATTTTTATCTACCAGGGCCCAAAATTGTGAATGGATAAACTGGTCGTCTATGCTTTTCAGGTTATTGGCGGGGTCATCAATAGTATAGCTAACCCTTGCTGCTTTGTACAAACTGTCTTTTCTGCCAGTTAAAAAAATCCATTGCTTCGTATCTACTTTCATGGAGTCAGCATAATACTTCAACTGACCTACTGAATCCCTGTCGGGGTCGCAGGTGTGAGAAAGAATGAGAAAATTACTGTCTCCTTTAAATTTTTCATATACCAACCGCATATTATTATTCATAATGGGGCAAATACCTTCACAATTAGTAAAAAAATATTCTGCTACATACACTTTGCCAGCTACATTTTTTTCAGTCACCGTTTTACCATCCTGGTTGATAAAGGCAAAGGGCTGAACAGAGCTAACGGGATTTATTTTTACTTTTCCAAAACCCGGTATCACCTGGGTAAGCACAAAATAGAAACCTAAAGCCAGGGTCACAAAAAAACCGGTATAAAGCAATCTTTTTTTCGACATATTTACTATTTACGATGCAAAGGTAGGGTATGCCGAAACTATGGCACACAGTGTGGAAGTGTTGGTAGTGTCTCAGTTCGAAAATTTATTCGTTTTATTAAAAGAAATTGAACCGCACAATAGAAAGATAGAAATTCACATAGGCTATGTGTTTTCCTATTGTGGCCTATCTGCCTATGTGGTTCAAATTAATTTCAAACTGAGGCCCTACCGAAGAGTTGGGTGATTTCATTTGCAACAACGTTGCTTATTATATACCTTTGCCAACTTCATGAAACTTAAAATAAACTGGGATGCTTTGGGAATTGGTGCCTCGCTGGCCTGTGCTATTCATTGTGCCCTGCTGCCTTTGTTTTTAAGCAGCCTTCCGTTGTTTGGTGTCAATATCATCCATCATACCGGTTTTGAAGTGGGCATGATTGTGCTGGCCTTTTGTATTGGCTCATATTCTCTCTATCATGGTTATAAAAAACACCACCACAGCCTTTTGCCCCTTTCCCTTTTTACAGCCGGTATTTTGTGCCTTGTTCTAAAGCAGTTTTTTATTCAGTACGAAACCTGGCTGCTAATTCCTGCTGTTGCATTAATTATTACCGCCCATCTTATCAACTACAAATCATGCCGGGTACACAATCATGCACATTCAGATGATTGTAATCATTAATGCCCCTTCAACTATTTTTGAATTAACTTGGACAAAAGTTTAGTAATGAAAACATTTATTCTTTTTGTGTTTACGCTGCTGGCAGTTCAATCATTTGCCCAATCTAAAAATGAATCAGCCATCCGTAATATACTGGCTACCCAGACCGCTGCCTGGAACCGGGGCGACATAAACAGCTTTATGAAAGGTTATTGGGAAAATGATTCCCTGATGTTTATTGGTAAAAGCGGCGTTACTTATGGCTATGTCAATACACTTAACAATTACAAAAAGGGATATCCTGACGCAGCTGCAATGGGTGAGCTTCAGTTTACGCTGATACAAGTAAAAAAGCTTTCAAAAAATTATTACCATGTTACCGGAAAATGGTTTTTAAAACGAACGATTGGTGATGTGGGAGGGCATTACACCTTATTATTCCGGAAAATAAATGGCCAGTGGGTTATCGTTTCTGATCATAGTAGTTAATCATTAAAAATATTTATATGGCACTTGTTATCATTGGCATCCTTATTTTAATTAGTGGTTTTGCCCTGCAAAGAAGTAACGAGTTGGGTCGTTATGCAAAAACTGTCCGCAGTATTGCTGTGTTAGTTTTGGTTGCTGGTGCCTTATCGAAATGTATTGTACAGATAAATGCCGGGCAAATAGGGGTAAAATCCTTGTTCGGAAAAGTTCAGAATGATGTGTTGAGCAGTGGCTTGCATTTCATCAACCCATTTGTTGAAGTGCGGCGGCTTGATGTAAAGACCCAGAACTATACCATGAGTGGCGTACACGACGAAGGCAATCAAACCGGTGATGATGCTATCCGGGTATTAACCTCGGATGGATTGGAGGTTACAATCGATCTTACTGTTTTGTATAAGCTGCTGCCATCCGAAGCCCCACGGCTTGTCCGGGAAACCGGGGTGGACTATACGGATAAAATTGTACGGCCACTAACAAGAACTAAGATCCGGGATAATTCTGTTTATTATGAAGCCGTTTCGTTATACTCAAACAAAAGAGATGAATTTCAGCAACGTATTTTTAAAAGCATTGATGAAGATTTTAAAAAAAGAGGATTGATATTAGAACAGCTATTGGTAAGAAATATTACGTTGCCCGCCTCAGTAAGAGCCACCATCGAACAAAAAATTAATGCCGAACAGGATGCACAAAAAATGCAGTTTGTGTTGATAAAAGAAAGACAGGAAGCTGAACGGAAGAGAGTAGAAGCCCAGGGCATAGCAGATTATCAGCGTATCATCAACATTGGCTTAACCGATCAGCAATTACAATACGAACAGATTAAAGCTTACCTGGAACTGGCAAAATCGCCTAACTCAAAAGTGATTATTATGGGCAAAGGCAATGCGCCGGTAATATTGGATACTAAAAACTAATCAACCAAGACCTGGTATTCCCGTTTTTTGCGGCTCTGTATTTTATTAAATACAAAATAAGAAACTAATAAGCCTGCCGAGGAGAAAAAAATGTCGTTGTAGTCAAACGTCCGTCCAAAAAATGTTATTAGTTGCAGGTATTCATTGACGACGAGCATTCCAAACCCCATAGCACAAACCAACCGGAGATCATAAGGGCAATCAATGCGGAAAAGCCGGGCTACTAAAAAATTTCTGCCACTAAAAAACCAGTAAGCTCCAAACGGAATTAAAAATGAGCCCAGCAAGTTAGGGGCAATATTTAAAAAGAACCTTGTTGGATCATCAAACAAATTCATCGGCCGGACGATAAATTTAATTGCCCAGATTATCAAGGTTCCGGCAATGATAACCCACTTGCTTATTTGTTTTAGCTCCATACAATTTATAATGAATTTCTAAAATACCCCTTTTATTTAAGTTGTGCTGCGTAGCAGCGGTATTTTTAGTCAGACGGTTGAGAAAGGAAAAAGTTATTCAGCCAGTTTTCCATGTGTTATATAAATAACGAATGAGGAAGAAAAGAGTAATACTCATCGCTGCATAGAAAAGGATGGTATAAATAAGCGGCTTACCGTTGGTATATCCTAATTCAAAATAAATACCGGCTACGGCACAGGCCATCATCCAAAAAAGGGTCATGGCAATGGAGTTCAGGATTTTGACAAAGAATTTTTTAACCCCGGGTTCCCAATTCTGTTCCATACAACTATTGTTTCAGGGCAACAAGTTACAGCATTTCAAAAGCTGGCTGCTACTGTTGTTTAATCAATAGATTTTTAAACTCTGTGGAATCGCCATTAAAAACATTAAAGTCAACTTTGGAAACAATACCATTCACCCGGCCCTGATCGCTGTGTTGCCAGAAAACCCATCCCCGTT
>JAYVKT010000382.1:0-6241 GCA_043768195.1 Chitinophagaceae bacterium
CAATCAGATGTTCAAAAAATCCTTCTTTCTTTTTTCGTATGGAGAATAATGCCATTGTTTCGAAAATACAACAAGTAAGTCGTTTAAATGTTATCGGAATAGTAAAGTAATTATTAACGTCTCCGCTATTAAAAACCTATGTGTTTACCTTTGTTCCTATCATGCTATTTGGTGAAATTTTACCACATAGGCACATTAAAAAAAATAGAAGTCACATAGAATACAGTCTTATATTAGTTTGTTTCAACTACCACAAAAACTAACGACTAAACAAATTCTCCTGCAATCATCACCTTATCAATAAGATTGGTACCGAATGAATAAGGCAGGTAAGCCAGCGAAGGAATAGGTTTTGTAAAAAGGAGATTTGCTTTTTTGCCAACCGTGATACTCCCTAACTCATCCTGAAGTTCCATAGCATAAGCACCGTTGATAGTAGAGGCATTGATAGCTTCTTCCGGCAGCATTTTCATTTGTATGCAACTCATAGCTATTACTAAGTTCATATTACCGGAAGGCGATGAACCAGGATTAAAATCTGTTGCCAATGCAATTGCACATCCCGCATCAATTAATTTTCTGGCCGGTTGAAAAGGCATCCGCAAAAAGAATGCAGCAGTTGGTAATAAAGTGCCGATGGTTGTTGAGTTGGCTAATGCCTGAATTGCATCATCGTCCATTGTTTCTAAATGGTCAACACTCACTGCACCCAATTCTATTCCCACCTGTGTACCACCAGATAAGTTCAGCTGATTAGCATGGATCTTGGGTTTTAATCCATAACTAATTCCTGCCTTACAAATTATTTCGGTTTCTTCCGGCGAAAAGAAACCAGTTTCGCAAAACACATCAATATAGTCAGCTAATTGTTCCTGTGCAATCACCGGCAGCATTTCATTAATGATAAGGTCAATATATCCCTGGTGATTTTCTTTGTACTCAACCGGGTAGGTATGTGCACCAAGAAAAGTTGCTTTAATTGTTATAGGTGAAATTTCTTTCAGTTTCTTAATAACCCGCAACATTTTCAACTCTCCTTCTACTGATAAACCATAGCCACTTTTTATTTCAATAGCACCAGTACCTGACTGCATCACTTCATGCAAGCGGCTCCATGCTTTCTTGAATAGTTCAGATTCGGAAGCTTCAGCCAGTTTTCTTGCAGAATTTAAAATACCCCCGCCCTTCGCTGCTATTTCTGCATAACTCAACCCTTTTATTTTATCAACAAACTCATCTTCCCTGCTGGCTGCAAATACAAGATGTGTATGACTATCGCACCAGGTGGGAAGAATAAACTGACCTGAGGCATCAATTAAATTATCAGTATTATTATCAGTCCAGCCCAACTTTTCCATTTCGCCGTACTCTGCAATAATTCCATTCTCAATAACGAGGTAAGCATTTTCTATACAGGGCAGGTTTGCCAATTGCTCTCCCCGCAGGAGTTGGTTTTCCGTCCGGATGTTTACAAGGCTTTTAATGTTGGTAATGATAGTGGCTGACATAACGATGCTAATTTACTTGTAAAAATCCAGTAAGCCCACAACAAAAAACCGCCCTGCTCCTTCGACAAGCTCAGGATAACAGAACGGTTTACTATTTTTAAAAACAGGAATACTAATAAGGTAAGATTACAACACGGGGAATTCCCGCCGGGCCAGTCCATTCAATTTTCATGTAATAATTTCCTGGGCCGGGACATGAAGCCGGGTTACCTGCAGCATCCAAACCAAATGTAGCAGAGGCATTAAATATTGTTGCCGCATGTTCTACTTTACCACTAACTAACCGAAAATTACAATCCTGCCTGACCACTAATGGCTGAGCTATACGAGTAGTAAATATATTTCCAAAACGATTGGTTCCCCATTCTGCAACTCCGGTTACACCGCCAACAGTTTGTGTACCGGTAGAAGTAATCACAATTCCGTTGTTATAGGTAAACACCCTTTGTCTTGCTACCTGCCAGTTTCTTTGTGAGCCATTATCAAAAGTTACCGACATATTACTGCTGGTAATTGCATGAGTGATTGTAGTAAGGGTTGGTAAGTTAATCAGCAAGCCGCCACTTGCATTGGTGTGAGACTGTGTGCCATTGACCGTAATACTTTTATTATCACTAAGACGGGTTACTTTAAAATTCTGGAAAGTTACATTCAATACTGCCCCTGCATTTTTCCAACGGACACCCTGTGCCATTGAAATTACAATAACACCAGTACGGGTACGGTAGCCAATGCAATTTGTTCCGTTATAGGTAATGGTAATAGTTCTGGGGTTGCTCAGCGTATCCACTGCGATGGTGGCATCACAAATAGACTGGATGCTTTCGTTACGTCCGGCAAAGCCAGTCGTTGCTTCAATGGCTGCATTGGCATCGTTCGCTGCACCATCCATCTCACCCGAAAAACGGGACTGATCATCTGAATGAGTAGTGGTTTCGGTGGTATAATCATTTCCGGCTGTTGAGTCTTTTTGACAAGCAGTAAAAAGAAGTGACAGGGAAAATGCAATAGTGCTCAGGTAAAGAATGCTGGCTTTCATAAGTAGATTTTAGTTAAAAATTAAAAGGCTTTCAATAGACTGTGTTGGGGTCTATAGGTTTAATCATTGACTGTATGTGATAGAAAATAGTTGGTAACAGATTCTGTAAAACGGCTAATTGCCGTATTTAGTACTACAGAAAGAATGAAAATTTACGATGTACAAATTGAAAATTTACGATTAGTAGTTTTCAATCTTCTTTAATCCATTCAATTTTTACTTTTTTTCGCAGTAGCTCAGTAATGGGTTTACCGGTGGCATCAGTCTCTTTAACAGCCACAAAAAAAAGGTAAAGAGGTTGGCTTATATCTTTCAACTTAACCTCTTTGCTTGTTTCCACAAAGTAAATTTGCTTAATACTCTTTATCCCTACGACCCTGTTACTATCGAGTAAGATTATTTTTTTATTAAACCTGTGCCAGTTTTCTTTTGGATTATAGAACCAATAAGCCCAGCCTTGCGGATTTACAAGCAACTCTTTTTCTTTATTAAATTGCTCCTCAGCCATTGCCAGATTGGGTAAGCCGGCAAACCCGGGAACAACATCCGTTTCTGCAAGGCGATAAATTGAATCAGTAAAAGCAGCATAGCAATAGATGCCATCCATGTTTTCTAACAGCACCTGTATTTTAAATGCCTTCTTTTGCAGTACCAGCCGGGTCTCAAATGAATCAAGCAAAACAGATTCATCCTGCTGTATCCTGATACTTGCATTTTTTTTCTGAGAAGATGCCCTAAAGGAGATCAGCAGAAACAAGAAAAGAAAAATTTTCAAACTGGTATTGGCTAACATAAATAAAATATATCCGGAGAAATTTTATTACAACTATTCATTGAAGGAAAAAGTTTATTCTTCGTTTGTCCATTCAATTTTCACCTTACGCCGCATCAGCTCTGTTATGGGCTTCCCGTTCGCATCATAATCTTTTATGGCTATAAAAAAAAGATATAGCGGGGTTTCAATTGTTTTTAATTTTACTTGTTGCCCGTCTGCAACATCGTAAAGCTGTTTGATTTGTTTGGTACAAACAGTACGTTTATCACCAAGACCGGTCACTTTACGGTTAAAAGGGTGCCATTCTGCACTGTCGCTGTAAAACCAATACGACCAGCCTGTTTCGCTGATATTGAGTTCCCTGTTCATATTGAAATGATCTTCGTCCCTTAATTCTAATAACTGCAGATACGAAAAGTCACGGATGGGACTGTTCTCGGTGTAACGATAAACCGAATCTCTTATACTTGCAAAAACATAAACACCGGGAACGTTCTGCAACATTATCTGAAATTTAAACCCCCTCCTTTTTAATGTCAGGTTTGTTTGAAAGTCACCAAGTGTAACAGATTCATCTTGTATAATCCGGATAAGTACATTTTTTTCCTGCGAAAAAGAATGCATGGGAGCCAGAAGAAATAATAAAAAAACTAATGAGAGAAACTTGCTTGTTTTCATTTTAAAAAATATAATCAAATTTAAACTATAATTCTGAATAGACCCCGCAGGAATTTATGCACTGGTAAGCAACTTTTTCATCAGCCAATCAGTCTGTGGATCCTCTCCGAGTAAAAAAATATGGGTAGCAAATATTTCAAAGCCCCATTTTTTATAAAAATCAATAGCCCGTTCATTCTGCTGCCACACCCCAAGCCAAATTTGTTCTTTTCCTTTTTCAACTGCGATATTTATGCATTCCTGCATTAATGCCTTGCCTACTCCTTTGCCTATTGAATTTGCTACTGTATATATTCTGGCAATTTCAATGGAATTTGTATTTTCTAATTCCGGTGGATTATTATTTTCCCGCAGCCGTGCATAACCAACCGGCTCATTGTCACTAAAAGCCAGTAAGAAGATATTATCCGGGGCTTCCACTTCTTTCATTAATGCTTCTTTAGTAAACTGCTCGCCCATGAATTTGTCCATATGCTCCTTGGCATTCAAGTGGGCAAATGTTTCATAAAATGTCTGGCGGCTTAAATCGGCAACAAGCTCTGTATCAGCAACGCCGGCAAAACGAATAGTTAACATGGCTGCAATTTAGAATAAAGGAATTATCAACACAAGCTGAATGAATACCTGAAAAACAAAAACTCCCCGGTTGCCCGGAGAGTTTTTTTGACTAAATAGTTTTTCAACTAATATTTTCTATCACCATAGCAGAAGCCCCACCTCCTCCATTGCAAATTCCTGCCGCACCGTACTTAGCGTTATTGGCTTTTAATACGTTGATGAGTGTTACGATAATCCTTGCGCCGCTGCAGCCTAATGGATGACCCAGCGATACTGCACCGCCATGTACATTTACTTTTGACGGGTCAAGTTTCATACGCCTTGTATTTTCAACTCCAACTACGGCAAATGCTTCGTTTAATTCCCAGTAAGAAATGTCTTCCATTTTCAAACCAGCTTTGGCAACCGCTTTGGGTACAGCAACAGAAGGGGAAGTTGTAAACCATTCAGGTGCCTGTTCTGCATCTGCATATGCTTTTATGATAGCAATTGGTTTTAACCCCAGTTCATTTGCTTTTTCTTTACTCATCAGTACCAGTGCTGCTGCACCATCATTCATCGTACTGGCATTGGCCGCC
The DNA here is from genome assembly GCA_043768195.1 of Chitinophagaceae bacterium. Classification (GTDB taxonomy): domain Bacteria; phylum Bacteroidota; class Bacteroidia; order Chitinophagales; family Chitinophagaceae; genus JJ008. Next base: position 5,137 of record JAYVKT010000382.1, read on the forward strand.
GTTACTGTCCCCCCTTTTACAAAAGCAGGGTTTAGTGTTGGTATTTTATCAAACTTTACATTAAACGGTTCTTCGTCTTTGGCAACTACAACCGGCTCGCCTTTGCGTTGAGGAATTTCAACCGGCACTATTTCATTATCAAATTTGCCAGCGGCAATAGCTGCCTGGCTTCTTTTATAACTTTCTATAGCAAAAGCATCCTGCTCTTCCCGGCTAACACTACAATCCTTTGCACACAGTTCTGCAGCATTACCCATTGCTTTACCATCGTACACATCAGTAAGGCCATCTTTTGCCAGGCCATCAATTAATGTAACATCGCCATACTTGTTTCCCCAACGAAGCAACGGAGAATAATACGGCACATTGCTCATACTCTCCATACCACCGGCGACAACAATATCAGCATCGCCCAACATAATGCTTTGTGCTGCTTGTGCAATCGCCTTCATACCACTTGCGCAAACTTTATTGATGGTGGTACAATTTGTTTCGTTGGGCAAGCCGGCAAATTTAGCCGCTTGTCTTGTAGGAGCCTGACCAAGGTTAGCCTGTAATACACAGCCCATTAAAACATCCTGCACCTGTTCGGGTTTGATACCTGCTTTTGCAACCGCCCCTTTTATAGCAGCGGCACCTAATTGTGTAGCTGATAATCCTTTTAACGAACCGCCAAAGCTGCCCATTGGTGTGCGGACGGCGGAAATGATATAAACTTCTTTCATGTATAAAAATAAATTTGACTGTAAAGATAATGATTGTCAATCGTAGGGCTGAAAGCAGTCGAAATATGCATTTCAATAACATTTTCTTCCTTGCATACTTTCTATTCAATTTAGTATCTATATTTTTGCCGATACGACATACTTTAAACCGCTTCACATGAAAGTAATTAACTGCTTTTCTTTTTTTATCTCAGTTCTTTTTGTTTCTTATCTAAATGGGCAGCCATCTAAAACCAATGCTGAACTGTTTGGGAAAGTGGATAAACTTCTTGCCGATATTTATAGACCGAATGAGACCGGAGCTACAGCATTGATAGCAAGAAATGGAACGGTTATTTATAAAAAGGCATTGGGCATGGCTAACCTTGAGCTGAACGTTC
>JAYVKT010000383.1:0-9326 GCA_043768195.1 Chitinophagaceae bacterium
TGCTACCGGCAACTGTATCAAATGGGATTCTTCGACAATTTGTAAGTTACTGCTTGCTGCAATCCAGATTTGATTTAGTACAATACCCAATACTACAGCTACCAATGCGCTGGGGATGTACGGTAATTTTTTCTTTAAAGGAGATTTATCCCATAATACCATTGTTAATATAGAAAGAAATGAAATAATAACTACCCCTACTTCAATTTTTTGTAAAGGGATGAGCAGCTCATGCCAGTCGCCACCCTCAAAAGGTATTATATCTATCACATGGCCCGTTTCATCTTTATCTCTTCCGAATATATGCGGAATTTGCTTTGCAATAATTAAGATACCAATGCTGGTAAGCAAGCCTTTGATAACACTGGAAGGAATATAATTAGCGATGCCGCCCAACTTTAAAACACCTAATACTATTTGTATCAACCCGGCCAATACAACTGCACACAAAAAGAGGCCATAACTCTCTAATCCCCCTAAGGCTATAATGGCACCCGACACTAAAGTAGCCAAACCCGCAGCCGGACCACTTACACTCAATGGCGAATTGCTTAATGAACCTACTACAAGGCCACCAACAATACCGGCAATAAGACCACTAAAGGGTGTAGCTCCGCTGGCTACTGCAATAGCTATACATAATGGCAAGGCGACCAGAAAAACCACCAGACCCGCAGGCAAATCACTTTTAAGATTTCCAAATAAATTGTTATTCGATTTCATAATATTAAAATGCTTTAGCCTTGTTTAAAAATAAACAAGCCATTGATTAGTCAATAATAAACGGAGTTGAATACCAGCTTTGATAAAAGCTGTCGAGTCAGAAAAGATTATGCCTGGTTCGGCGGAGGCACTAAAAGCTCTCCATGAAATGCAATGTAGGTGCCTGCATCACCGTTGGCAAAGTGCTGCAGCATTTCAGCAAAAAAATTACTATATGTATGGCCGTCATGCAGAAATTCTTCAGATAAAGATGTACTTGCAGGAGCCTTCTCTTCAGTAGTGCTGCTATAAGGGTTTGAAGATTCTTCTTCAGCATCAGGCGAAGGAACTGAATGCTGCTCAGACTGGGATGCCGTGGACTTATCATGCTGGGCAGAAAAAACAAATGGTGCACTTATGGTAAGCCAAAGTAAAGCCAGCATCATCCATAGAGCAGACACTTTGTTAAACAGCGTAAATATGTTTTTTTCTTTTTCCATTGAAAGTGCTGCAAAATAATGTATTAAGACCTGTTAACCAAACTATATATCCATTCGCTGCATTAAATTTCTGAAACCAACGTGACAACAAGCTGCCGGCAATTTTGTTGGCCGAAATGTCATTTTTTAGTAATAAAAATAAACCGTGGCGGGCTGATAGATCCATACACCATATTCCTTTATATCATATATTTTTACAATCAATAACTAAATATGAAACCTTACGAAGTACTATTAAAAAATAATAAAAATTGGGCTGAGGGGAAACTCTCTGGTGACCCGGATTATTTTAACCGGCTATCTCAATTACAAACTCCTGAATTTCTATGGATTGGATGCAGCGACAGCAGGGTGCCTGCCAATGAAATAACCGGAACCGATCCCGGCGAAATATTTGTACACCGGAATGTGGCTAATCTTGTAATCAATACAGATGTAAACGTATTGAGTGTGCTGGACTATGCTGTCAACCATCTTAAAGTAAAACATATTATTGTTTGCGGGCATTACGGCTGTGGTGGCATTAAAGCAGCAATCACCAATCATGATTTTAAGCCGGTGCTTAATATGTGGCTCCGTAATATTAAAGATGTATATCGTATCCATCGTTCAGAACTCGATCTCTTAAACGATGAAAACCGAAAGGCCGACAGGCTTACAGAGCTTAATGTAATGGAGCAGGTTTTTAACCTGGCTAAAACATCTATAATACAACGGGCCTGGAAACATGAACAACGGCCCGATCTGCATGGATGGGTGTACGGGTTGAACAACGGATTGATAAAACCCGTTTATGAAATGAGTGCCGGGGCAAATATTGATGACCTTTATGAATATGATGATTTATAAACTATCCGGTAATATAATGTTGTAAAATAAATGCACCAGCTCCTGCCAGGTAGCCAATCAATGCCAGCCAACCGATCTTTTTCATATACCAGAAGAACTCTATTTTTTCCAACCCCATGGCAGCAACGCCTGCTGCTGAACCAATTATTAAACAACTACCCCCTGTTCCGGCACAGTAAGCTAAAAACTCCCAGAAGAAATGCCCGGTTGGATATTGCTCCAGGCTATACATTCCTTGTGCAGCAGCTACCAACGGCACATTATCTACTATGGCCGATAATAACCCGATAGAGAGGGTTATAATTTTGATATTCCCAATGGAATTATCCATGGCCGTAGCCAGATTGGTTAACACACCTGTTGCCTGCATCGCTGCAATGGCTAATAAGATACCCAGAAAAAATAAAATACTTGGCGTATCAATTTTACGCAGTGCATGGTTCACCGACAAATGCCCTTTGTCCGCTTCGTCTTTTTCATGATGAATCATTTCTGTTACTACCCACATTACACCAAGTCCCAGTAAAATACCCATGTAGGGTGGAAGATGGGTAACCGTTTTAAATACCGGCACAAACAAAAGGCTTGCGATACCCAACCAAAATACTGTAGTTCGTTCACGGCTGCTGGTAGTAAATTCATTATCATCAGCCACCACAACGGCTTTTTCAGTATGTCCTTTTACTTGCCTGCTGATGATAAAAGCAGGAACCAAAAAACAAACAAGACTTGGCAAAATAGTTTGAAGGATAATACTGCCGGCTGTAATCTGTCCACCTATCCAGAGCATGGTAGTCGTTACATCACCAATAGGACTCCAGGCACCACCGGCATTGGCGGCTATAATAACTAATCCGGCAAATAATAGCCTGTCCTTTTTATCCGGAACAATAATCCGTAACAAAGAAACTAAAACAATGGTAGTGGTAAGGTTGTCTAATACTGCCGAAAGAAAAAAAGTGATAAATCCAATTATCCAGACTAATTTTCTTTTGCTTGTTGTCTGAATACGTGATGTTATAACTTCAAACCCATCATGTGCATCAATCAGTTCAACAATCGTCATGGCGCCTAACAGAAAAAATAAAATACCTGCCACTTCCCCCAAATATTCTGTTAGCAAATGAGCCGGTGAGCTTTTATCCGTCGTCAAAAGAGCAAAGACCGTCCAGCATAATACACCTGTAATAAGGGCGGTGGCTGCTTTATTCACTTTAATTCTGTGTTCAAAAGCTATAGCGGCATAGCCGAGTATAAAGATGATGGAGATAATAGTAACCATAACCATAAAAATACAGAAATATGTTTCACCCGCAGTTGTTTTGCAATTTTAGGTAGTGCCTCAATTTTACTTTTTTGGTGTAGGTTTGTATTATGTCTATTGAAGTAAAAAATCTGTTGAAAGAATACGGAGAACAAAAAGCCGTCAACAATATTTCTTTTAAAGTGGGTAAAGGTGAGATTGTCGGTTTTCTTGGACCGAATGGTGCAGGCAAATCAACAACCATGAAAATCATTACTGGTTACTTACAACAAACCGGTGGTGAAGCATTTGTTTGCGGCATTAATGTAGCCGAGCAGCCATTGGAAACAAAAAAGAAAATTGGTTATTTACCAGAGTTAAATGCTTTGTATTATGATATGTATGTGAAGGAATACCTTGGATTCATTTCAGAGATTCATGAAGTGAAAAATCAACAATCAAAAATAGAAGATGTAATAAGCCTTACCGGTTTGAATGCAGAAGCAAAGAAAAAAATAGGTGAGTTGTCAAAAGGCTATAAACAAAGAGTTGGATTAGCCGCAGCATTGATACACGACCCGGAAGTATTGATATTAGATGAACCAACCACCGGCCTCGACCCGAACCAGATTGTAGAAATAAGAGAAGTGATAAAAAAACAAGGACTGAATAAAACAGTGTTATTCTCTTCTCACATCTTACAGGAAGTGGAAGCCATCTGCGACCGGGTTATTATAATTAACAAAGGAGAATTAGTGGCCGACGACAAACTGAGCAATCTGCAAAAAGCTAATAAAGACAACCATGTAGTAATTGTCGAGTTCAAAGAAGCCATTGATAAAAAAATGCTGGGGACTCTGAAAGAAGTTTCAAGGGTCGAAGAACTTCAAACTTCAAATTTTAAACTTCAAACCTCAAATCCGGAAGTAGTAAGAAAGCAGCTATTAGAAATCGCTTTGCAGCAAAACCTGAACATCATTTCACTGCAAAGCGAAAGCCAGAGCCTGGAACATATTTTTAAAACACTGACGAATTAAAATCCTTTTTTGTCAGCAGGCTTATCAGTTGTTTTTCCTTTTTCAAAATCGCCGCTGTACACCATTACTAATTTAGATTTATCAAAATATTTGCGTATCGCTGCATTTACCTGCTCCAGCGTTAAGGCTTTTACTTTAGCTTCAAAATCAGTAAAATAATTTAAGTCTTTTTCATCCCGCATATAAAACCGGATAAGCCCCGCAAGGGTGCCATTATCACCTAACTGGGTGCGGTTCCCTTCCAGCCAACTACTTTTTGCTTTTTCTAATTCATCTTTTGTAAAACCGGCCTGCATAGCTTTGTCCACTTCCTGGTGAAGTGCAGAATCCAAACGGCCTTTGTAAGTTGGATTGAACATGGCATACACACCCCAATGGGTCGCATCATCTTTATAGTTAGTATTTAAGTAAGAACCGGCTCCATAGCTCATGCCTTCATTTTCCCGCAGGCGTTGCGGAATTCTTGAATTGAGAAATGCGCCGCCGCCCAGCAAATCATTCGCCATAAAGATGGCGGGGTAGTCGGCATTTTTTTCTGAGATATTAATATTAATATTACCTATCAGCATCGCATTTGTTTTGTCAGGTGTATTAATTGTTTCAGTAATGCCTTTTACATCAAAATGGCGTTGTGCAATTCTTGCACTTGGCGACTTACTGTTCCAGTTGCCAAATGTTTTTTGTAAAAAAGAGGTGATGGCGTTTTTATCCAGTTCCCCTGCAAATGCTGAAAAGGAATTATTGGCACCATAAAAGTCAGCATAGAATTTTTTCAGGTCATCTATTTTTACTTTGGCCAAATCTTCTAAATCTTCATCCGATGATGAAGCATACAGCGGATGGCCTTTAGGATAATTGGTGGTGAGTTTTGATATTTTTTCGTCGGCTATATATTGCGGATCATTTTTATTTGCTTCAATACCGGCTTTACTTTCCAATTTTAATTTTTCAAATTCTGCTTCATCAAACTTTGGGTTTTTCAGCAGGTCTTCCAGCAATGCCAGCGCAGCAGGCAGGTTTGTTTTATCGGTGCTGATAGTGATGCCCAGGCCGTTCGGCGAACTGGAAAAGGAAATATTTGTTTTTATTTTATCCAGCTCATCGCTGATTTGTTTTTTAGTACGGTTGGTAGTGCCTGTTTTCAGCATTTCTGCCAGCAATGCCCCAGTTTCGCCTTTATGCATCAGGTTGTTTTCATCCCCAAACCGGAAAGATATACTTGCATTAATCTTATCCCCTTTGGTTGGTTTTTGCAGCAGTGCATACCTGCCACCGTTTGCTAATTTTCCGTATTCTGTATTTTTTTGAATGTTAGCGATACTGTTTTCAAAATTTTCTTTTTGTGCGGCCACTTCTTTTCCTTTGTAGCCATTCAGCAGCTTAGCCACATCAGGGGTTTCACTCACCACAGTTCTGTCCGGTTTTGGATCCGGGATAAAAACTCCCACTGTGCGGTTTGATGGTTTGTAATATTTTTTGGCAACCGATTTCAAATCATCCACGGTAAGTTTTTCTACTCTGTCCCGGTTAAGGAACCACAACCGCCAGTCGCCGGCACCTATGTACTCGGTTAAGGCAATGGCAAAGTCAGTTGTTTTGTTCATAGCATCTTCTATTCCTTTCAGGCGGTTGTTTTTGGCTCGGGTCAAATCTTCTTCTGTAATATTCATGCTGCCAATTTCATTTACAGATTGCAGCAGGGCAGTTTTAGCACTGTCCATACTTTTATCTTTCGACACCTCACTAAAAATGTAGGAAAAACTTGGATCATGTAAGGTAAAAGAAAATGAGCCGATGCTGGTGGCAAGCTTTGTATCTACTAATTTTTTGTACAACACACCAGAGGGATTATTGGTAAGCACTTCCAGCAACGCATCATTAGCTGCATAATCTTTATCGGCCAGCGATGGTGTGTGGTATCCCAGGCTCAGGTATTGAATATCACCGGTGCGGCTCAGCAGTACATTCCTTTCTCCATCCTGTGGCGGTTCCACCGTGTAGGTAGGCAACAACTTCCTGGTTGGCTTAGGTATTGGTTCAAAATACTGCTTTGCATATTGCAGGGCTTTCTTTTCATCAAACTTGCCGGCAATAATCAGCACTGCATTATCGGGCTGATAATATTTTTTGTAAAACAGTTTCAGGTTTTCCGCTTTCACTCTTTCTATATCTTCTTTGCTGCCAATGGTGGATTTTCCATAGTTGTGCCAGAGGTACATGGAAGAAATAACCCTTTCCATCAACACACTCCATTGATTATTTTCGCCAATCTCAAATTCATTACGAACCACACTGAATTCTTTTGCCAGCTCTTCAGGAAGTATTTTTGAATTCACCATCCTGTCTGCTTCCATATCTATTGCCCAGCGAAGGTTTTCATCTGATGCGGAAAGGATTTCATAGTAATTGGTTCTGTCGTACCAGGTGGTGCCGTTGGCAAAAGCACCTTTATCTGCAATGGCTTTTTTAATATCAACAAATTTTTTGCACTGCTTAAAAAGCATATGCTCCAGCAGGTGAGCCATGCCCGTTTCCCCAAGCCCTTCGTGGCGGCTGCCTACTTTATATACAATGTTTACGGCAATATTCGTTTGTGAGGCATCCGGCATCAGTAATATCCTGAGGCCGTTTTTTAGTTCATACTCTTTAATGCCTTCTACTGTGGTTATAAGTTTGGGGGCAGTTTGTGCCTGTGCATTGTTTGCATTCAACAGCAATAGTGACAAACTAAAAGTGATTAGGATAAGACGCATAATTGATTGATTTGTTTTAAAGATAAGGGTATTTCAAAAATGAAAATATACAGATAGCCGGATAGCGGAAAACAAAGACAGGTGGTTAATGAAGAGTAAGGCCGAAGTAAAACTGGTTAGCGTATAACAGTAATAGTTCCTTTTTCAGTTACCTTTTTATCGTTGTTATCAATAAATTCGAGTATCCACACATACACACCGGTATTTTGATCCACCCCTTTGTATTTACCATTCCATCCTTCTCCTTCTTTGTTAGAATAAAAAAGAAGAGCACCCCAGCGGTTAAAGATTGAAAAACTTTTTAATTGTTTCATACCTACCAGGTAAGGCCTTGCCACATCATTAAGCCCATCGCCATTTGGCGTAAAGGCGGTAGGTAAATAATAACCCCTTTTTTTCAATACCAGCAATTGCATCGTGTCAACGGTAATACAGGTATGCGGATCGGTAATCTGAATATAATATCTCACATCATCAATGGCGGTAAACTTTGTGTACCGTGAGTTATAATCGCTTAGCTGCACACGGGGCTGCCACAGAAAAATAGTGCCAACACTATCCCTTACATGCAGATAATCAGTAGCCCTTTCCGGCAATGTTCTGTCCCGGTACCTGATGCCATCTTTCGGCTTGTTTACCTGCACTTTTCGAACAACTGAGTCAGGAAAATTTTCACACCCCAGTGTAACTAATTTAAGTGTTACATCTATTGTTCCCGGTGCAGTATAAGTTACTGGTGGTGGGGTTTTAATTAAATACCCCGGACCACCGTTATTGAAATTCCAGTTGTAATTTACCTGCGGCGATCCATTTTCACGGCTTGTATTATAAAATTGTACCGGCCGGTTTATGCAAATTGAATCCCATGTAAAATCAGGTTTCCCGTTCCCCATTACATGCACAGTAGTATTTCCCGTACTGTCAACACATCCAAAAGAAGTAGTAGTAATCAAACGAACGGTATAACTGCCGGGGAGTGTAAAACTTTTCACCGCATCAGGTATTGTTTGCCTTGTACCATCGCTAAACTTCCACAGGTAACTGAGAGCCGCCCCATCACTTGAATTAGAAAGGTTATTAAATGTAAAAGAGTTGTTAGTAATACAAGCCGAATCACTGTCGGGCATAAATGCTGCTACTGGTATGGCATGAACGCCGAAGGGAATAATAAGCGTAGAATCGGTACACCCTGCCTGCTGCAACTGCGCCCAGAAGTTTCCGGTAGCAACTGGCTGATAAGTGAACCCGGTAGCACCCGGAATTGGTGTAGTACCATCGTACCACTGCACAGATTGCAACGAATTGTTTACTGACAAAGCACCACTTGCCGGATCGCCAACACAATAATCATTTTTTCCGGTCAATGTTATTAGTGTGTCCATCGCCAGCCCGGTAATAATAGTAGTGTCGTATGAGTTGCACCCGGTAAGCGGATCTACCGTATGAACAATAAATTCCTGTGCCGTTGCCCCCACTACCCATGCCTGTGGATCAGATACAGCAGCATTGCTAACTTGTGCAGCCGGTGTCCATGTATAAGTATATGCAGGGTTGGATGTGGTGCCAATTTGTACTGATTGGTTGATACAAAGATTAACATCAGGCCCCGCAATGGAAATGGGTGGTGGATTTATTACAAATGCCGTTATTCTTGTGGAATCGGTACAACCCAATTCTTGCACCTGTGCCCAGTAGTTGCCAGAAGCCGTGGGTTGATAACTAAAACCGGTAGCCCCGGCTATGGGTGTATTACCATCATACCATTGAACGGCCGATAATGTATTGCTGACAGTTAAAGTTCCCGCAGCCGGATCACCTGTGCAATAGCTGGTTTTACCAGTCACTGCAATAGCTGTATCTGCCTGCAAGCCGGTGATATAAGTTGTGTCCTGTGAAGTACAACCTGTGAGTATATCTGTTGTCGTTACAATAAATTCCGTTGGGGCACCTGTTGGTGGAAAAACAAAGGGATTAGACACAAGGGGGTTACTGACGTATGCTGCCGGTGTCCATTGATAACTGAGCCCGGGTAACGAGGCAGTTCCAATTTGCAATGATGTATTGTTACAAGTGCTGGCATCCGGGCCGGCATTAGAAACAGGCGGGGGTGCAATCTGTACATTGGCATAAAGTGTATCCTTACAACCAAACCCGGGAAAAGGATCTACCACAATTGGGTAAACTGTGCCGGCCGGTGGCGGCGGGTTTAGCGTTAAGGTTTGTGTAGTGGAAAGAACGGTTG
>JAYVKT010000384.1:0-2440 GCA_043768195.1 Chitinophagaceae bacterium
TTACTTACCGGCGCAGGCATGGTAAGGGCCATACCCGGACCTGTTTTTTCAATTGCCTCTTATACTGGTGGAATGGCATTAAAAAATGAAGGAATGGAAATGCAATTGTTAGGATGTATAATTGGTTCTGTTGCTATTTTTCTTCCCAGTGCCTTGCTGGTACTTTTCTTTTTTCCGATATGGAATAATATGAAAAAATATGCAGCCGTTTATCGTTCGCTGGAAGGAATTAATGCCGTAGTAGTTGGGATAATGATTGCCTCAACTTTCTATATCATGAAGGATATTACTTTCTCCGATGTGAAACCCATGAGTAGTTTTATCAGCATTATGGTTATTATGGGAACTTTTCTATTATTGAGTTTTACCCGTATAGCCGCACCATTTATTGTACTTAGTTGTTTGTTGCTGGGCTATTTTTTCTAACCGCTATTTTTTATAATAGCGGCCTTTCTCTATCTCATCCAGTACTTTTTCAGGCATCATATATCTTACCGATTTTCCTTCCTTTATATACTTACGGATAAGTGTAGCCGATAATTGAAGTAGCGGCGCATCAAGCACATGAAGATTTACTCCGATGCTATTATTTATTTCAAACCCAGGTCTTAGGTAAACATACACCGGGTAATTTTTTACAATCACTTCATAGTTTTTCCATTTATGAAGATTTTGAAAACTATCGCTGCCCATGATGATGCAAAACTCATGTTCAGGGTGTTTTTCTGCGAGATAAGCTAATGTAGCTGTTGTGTAGGAGGGTTTGGGCAACCCAAATTCAATATCTGAAGCTTTTATCCGGATATCGTCTTCAGTTGCCAGGCGAACCAGGTGCAGGCGATGATATTCGTTTAATAAACCTGATTCTGTTTTAAACGGATTTTGAGGAGAGACAACAAACCAGATTTTTTCGATATCCGTTTCGTTCAGAATGTGATTAGCAATGATAAGATGGGCGACATGAACTGGGTTGAAAGAGCCAAAATACAGACCTATTTTCATTTAATTAATTGATAATCAACTATTTAACTCTACTAAAATATGCTCCGCTTCATTCAGTCGGAGACTAAGATGATACCCGGAAACATTCACCGAAATCGGGTCACCAAGCGGTGCTACCTGTTCCATCAAAATCCGTTCCCCCGGAACACAGCCCATTTCCATGAGCTTCAGGAAAATATCATTACTGTTGAATTCCTTTATTATTCCCTCTTGTCCCGGTTTCAATTCAGATAGCCTTACAATCATTTCCGCATTTATATTACAAAACTACCCTTGTTAGTTTGTTTTTGTTTACGAATTTTGAAAATATGCCCCTTTCTACTTCTAAATCAAAAGTTTGCTTCTTTTTCCAGGGAGCCAAGGTTAGCTTGGATAACCGAACCCAATTAAAGAAATATATTGAATCCATTTTCAAAAAGGAAGGCAAGAAACTGGAGTCAATCAATTACATATTCTGCACTGATAAAGCGGTGTTGGAAATTAACCGCCAGTTTCTGGCTCACGACTTTTACACAGATATTATCACTTTTGGTCTTTCAGAAGCAAAAGCTCCAATTCAGGCAGAAGTTTATATCAGTATTGACCGGGTAAAAGAAAATGCCCGTCAATTGGGCGTTTCCTTCAAATCTGAGTTACACCGGGTTATTTTTCACGGAGTGCTGCATTTGTGCGGATATAAAGACAAAAGCAAGAAGGATATAGAGGAAATGCGGGGTAAAGAGGAGTTTTATCTGAAAAAATATGGGCTTTAGGAAGACGGAATTCTGTTCCGACTAATACAAAACGGAACGGAGTTCCTTTATTCGACGTTCCACGGGAAAAAATGTTTCAGGGTGGAACATTTTTTCCCGTGGAACGTTCCCTTGTCTTTCTCTCCTTTAAGCTCTTAGTTAATTACCTTTGCCCACTTATGTTTCCAGAATACGATGTAATAGTAGTAGGTGCCGGTCATGCCGGTTGTGAAGCGGCGGCAGCGGCCGCAAATCTTGGTTCCAAAACCCTGTTGGTAACCATGAATATGCAGACTATTGCCCAAATGAGCTGTAATCCGGCTATGGGTGGTATTGCCAAAGGTCAAATTGTAAGAGAAATTGATGCCATGGGTGGATATTCCGGAATTGTAACCGACCTGTCCATGATTCAATTCAGAATGCTGAACCGAAGTAAAGGCCCGGCCATGTGGAGCCCAAGGACACAAAACGACCGGATGCTTTTCTCTATCAAGTGGCGGGAAATGCTGGAACAAACTCCAAACCTTGACTTTTACCAGGATGTGGTAAAGGGAATGCTGATAAAAGATGGTATCTGCTCGGGAGTAGTTACAGGCTTGGGGCATGAGATAAAAGCCAGGTCGGTAGTGCTGACCAATGGAACATTTCTGAATGGCATAGTTCACATCGGAGAAAAAAACTTCGGCGGTGGAAGAATGGCGGAGAAA
>JAYVKT010000385.1:0-10487 GCA_043768195.1 Chitinophagaceae bacterium
CATCAATCCGCAAATCACTGTTGCTGCTGATGTCGCCTTTTAGTGTTGTGCCGGCACCTATTAGTGTAGCACCACCACCATTTGTTTTTTCTTGTTGCATGTCGGTTTTATTTTTGGTAGAAAACATAGTTATAAAAATTAATCGTCTGATGCTTCCGCTTTGGGTACATTAATTTTTGTGGTATCCAGCACAATAGTACTGTTTCCTTTTAAGGGGCCTTTAGTAAGGCCATCATTATACTGCTCTAATAGTTTCATTTCCCTTTCGGCTTCATCTACTTTGTACTTTAACTGCCGCAATTCTGTTGCCGATTTATAATCTGTGGTGGCACCCGGAATGTAATACTTCAAAGGCGTGAAAACAATGAGGGCTACTGTAAGTCCCACCAATAGCACAAATATTGTGCTCAACATGATATAAACACTTAAACGGGACAATTTAAAGGTCACCACTTCCTCATAAGTGTCATCGTTCATCACCACCAGCCGGTATCGGTTCCGGAGGCGTTTCAGGGTGGACCCGGCATCTAATTTTACCATAACCCAATTTTAGAAAACTAAAGGTACTGAAAGGGGGCTGGTTTTGCCAGTTTCCATTCATCAAAATAGGATCAAAAAAATGGCCTACTTTTATACTAAAATATTTGAAATTCAGTTAATAAGACTTTAGATTGCGACGGAAAATGCGACCCAATAAATATACTATTACAGCTGCCTTCACCCTTATCCTCCTCCAGCTCACTATTCCCTCTTTTGGGCAGTTAGGCTTTCCCATTACTATAAAAAAGCCACAGGAGTATGATGAAAGGGTACTAAAGTCGGAAAGGTCGGATGAAAAAAAATTTACCCTCCCTAAACGGTTCATTCAAAACACCGTTACACACTACAATTACTATTTTAACGCTAATAATAAACTTAACGAAGTGCTGGAAAGGGCAAAAACTGCTTTTAAGGACGATTATTCCCAATTACTCCCTTTTTACAATTATACTCTTGATGCCACCGCCGGTGATTCTATTCAACTTGATTCAATAAACTACAAGGCTTCCACGGGTATTGCATTGCATGACCTTCGAAATGACTGGGTGGATAATCTCTATCTGCTCTGGGGGGCATCTTACTATTTGCAAAAGAAATTTGATTCCGCCTACCTGATGTTTCAGTTTATCAATTATGCTTTTGCGCCAAAAGAAAAAGATGGCTACTACCTCGCCATAGGAAGTGCAAGAGATGGTAATGCGGCGTACAGTATTTCAACTAAAGAAAAAAACAGCCTTCCCAGAAAAATATTTTCTGAGCCGCCCAGCCGCAATGATGCGTTTATCTGGCAAATAAGAACTTTTTTGGTGCAGGATCAACTGGCCGAAGCAGCCAGCCTGATAGTAACATTGAGAAATGATCCCAAATTTCCTAAGCGGTTGGAAAATGATTTGCACGAAGTGCAGGCTTACTGGTTTTACAAACAAAATATGTGGGATAGTTCCGCATCGCATCTTGTAAATGCGTTGAGCAATGCCACCAACCTGCAGGAAAAAGCCCGTTGGGAATATCTTGCTGCACAGCTTTTTGAAATGGCAGGCAAGCACAAAGAAGCTGAAAAGTATTATGTAAAAGTCAGCGGACATACTACTGACCCGATACTGGATATTTATGCAAGGCTGTATGCCATCCGGGCAAACAAAGACGGTGGTGAAAAAACAATTGACAAGAATGTGGCCGAGTTAGTAAAAATGGCCAAACGGGATAAATACGAAGAATACCAGGATATTATTTATTACATGGCTGCCCAAATGCAACTGGAAGGAAATAATATTGATGAAGCACTCAAGCTTTTACAAAAAAGTACCCAGTTTGCCAGCAACGACCCCACACTGCGAAATAAAGTATTTCTTCAATTGGCAGAATTATCCTTTGCAAAAAAACAATACCGCCAGGCTTCTGATTTTTATGACAGCCTCCGTTTAGATGATCCTGCTTTGAAAGATGTTGATGCAGTAAAGGCAAGAAAAACAATGTTAAACAATCTTGCCGCTAATTTTGAAATAGCTGCACGACAAGACAGCCTTCAACGCATAGCCGCTATGCCAGAAGATGAACGAAAAGAGTATGTAAAGAAATTAGTGAAAGATATTCGTAAAACACAAGGGTTGAAGGACGAACCTTTATCTGCCGGGCCTGCTTTTACTGCTCCCGTTCTTTTTCCAACTGTACAGCCAAAAGGCGAATGGTATTTTTATAATGCCAATTCCAAATCAAGGGGGCTAAATGAATTTAAATCCAGATGGGGCAACCGTCCCAATATTGATAACTGGCGGCGCAGTGCTACTATTAATGCTGCTTTATTAAGTAATCAACAAAACAATAACCTGACCGGAACCAGCCAGCAAAGTGGTGATAAAAGCAGCGGTGTAAATTTCGACGACTTGTATGCCAACCTTCCAATTACCCCGGAGCAGTTGCAACAATCAAATGACTCATTAAAATCTGCTCTTTTTGCACTTGGAAAAATATATGTGCAGGAAATCGAAGATTGTAAGGCGGGCACAGAAACATTGGAAGATCTCCGCAACCGTTTTCCGAAGTTTGAAAAAATGGACGAAGTACTTTTCAACCTTTATTATTGCTATAACAAAAATGGAGAAACAGCAAAAGCAGCCTCCATAAAAAAAATGATGAGTGAAAACCATAGCAGCAGCAATTTCACCACCATCGTAACCACAGGTAAAAATCCGAACGGAACGGGTAACACAGAAGCCACGAAGGCCTACGAAAAAATTTACGATCTGTTTATAGAAGGGAAATTTGAGCAAGCCCTTACAGAAAAAAAAGAAGCGGACAGTAAGTATGGTAAAAACTACTGGACACCCCAGTTGCTTTATATAGAGGCCGTTTATCACATCAAACAAAGAAATGACAGCACCGCTATTACGGTATTGAACTCTATTATCAGTCAATTCCCTGCTACTCCGCTGGCAGGCAGGGCTACTACCCTGTTGGATGTATTAAGCAGAAGGGCGCAGATTGAAGAAGAATTGAAAAATATGGTTGTTACCCGCAATGAAGGAAATGCCCCTGTTATTAAACCCGCCGTAATTACACAACCCAAACCAGTTGTAAAAGATTCCGTAAGAACCCAGCCGGTAGTAATAACGAACCCTAAACCAATAACAGATACAGCAAGCAAAAAACCCACAACGGTTTATGCACCATATACGTTTAATGCCAATGAACCCTACTATGTAGTGTTGGTACTAAACAAGGTAGATCCTGTTTTCTGTAACGAAGCAAAAAATGCTTTTGCCAGGTATAACAGAGAAACCTTTTATAACAAACAGATGACAGCCGATCTTTTTGATATAGATGCTGAAAACCGGCTACTGCTCCTGTCACCTTTCAAAGATGCACAAGATGCTGTTACCTACGTTGAAAGTGTAAAACCAAAAACGCCGACAGAAATTTTGCCCTGGCTAAAAGGTGGCAAATACAGTTTCATCATCCTAACAGACGCCAATTACGATTTGCTGAAAGTTTACAAAGACATTGATCTTTACAAAGCATTCCTTAATCAGCACCTGCCGGGTAAGTTCTGATAGATACTTTTCCGGTTAGAGTATTGTTTTTGGCAAAAAATTAATGACAGCCACCCTCTTTACCGCAAAGGATTTTCTTAATTTCGATACTGAGTTTATCGAAGTATTAAATTTTTCACTTGTCCGGCATAACTACAACCATGATCTGATATGAAAAAAGCAGTCCGCATTTTCTGGCGCATTTTTGCAGGTGGTTTTGCAGCATTTATACTGATGGTAATGCTGGCAAACTTTGGTGTGTTTGGCAAAATGCCTTCTTTGGCCGAACTGGAAAACCCTTCCATATTACAAGCATCTGAAGTATATGCCGAAGATGGCACCCTGATGGGCAAGTATTATACAGAAAGAGGCAATCGCAGTAATGTAAAGTACAGGGATATTTCAAAACATGTAGTTGATGCACTTGTTGCAACGGAAGATGAACGTTTTTACAGTCATAGTGGTGTAGATTTTAAATCTACTATGCGGGCCTTGCTTACTGCGGGCACATCTGGCGGTGGCAGCACCATTACACAGCAATTAGCTAAAGCACTGCTGGATCAGGGAAGTAAAAACAAAGCCTGGCGGGTTGTAGAAAAATTGAAAGAATGGATAATCGCTGTCAAGTTGGAAAAGAATTTTACCAAAGAAGAAATCATCACCCTTTACCTGAATGCTGTACCCTTTGGCAATAATATCTACGGCATACGAAACGCAGCCCGCAGTTTTTTCCAGAAAGAGCCTGATAGATTGAATGTGGAAGAAGCAGCACTTCTTGTTGGTATGTTGAAAGGGAACAGCATTTATAACCCTGTCCGCAACCCCAAAGCGGCATTAGAACGCCGCAACATTGTGCTTAGCCAGATGGAAGCAAATACAAAAATAACCCCGGCAATAGCTGCCAAGTTAAAAGCATCGCCCATAAAACTCAATTACAAAAAGTTAGATGAGAATACAGGCTATGCCCCTTATTTCCGTGAGGTATTAAAAAGTGAAATAAAAGAAGCGTTGAAAGGTGTAGAAAAACCGAACGGCGGAACGTATAATATTTATGATGATGGATTAAAAATCTATACCACCATCAACACACAGATGCAGCAGTACGCTGAAGAAGGCATGGCTGTACAAATGACGGCCCTGCAAAGAGGCATTAGTGCAAGAGGAGATTTTAAAACCGGCTCTATCTGGAAAGGGCATGAAAAAATTATTGAAAAAGCAATCAAAGAATCTGACCGCTGGAAAAACCTGGAAGAAGACGGCCTGAGTGATAAAGAGATCCGGGCATCCTTCGAAATAAAAGTGCCAATGAGGGTGTTTGCCTGGAACACAAAAAGGGAAAAAGACACAACGATGAGTCCGGTTGATTCCATCAAATACTCCCTGCAAATGGAACAAGCCAGTTTTATGGCAATGGATCCTGTTACGGGTGAGGTAAGAGCCTGGGTAGGCGGCATCAATTTTAAAACTTATAAGAATGACCATGTCAATCTGAAAACAAAAAGACAGGTAGGCTCTACCATTAAACCATTTCTTTACACACAGGCTATGGAAGAAAGGGGCTTTACTCCTGAAACTGAATGTGAGAATGTAGCTCAAAATTTTGGGGGCAACAATTGGGTTCCTTCTGGTAAAAGATGTGGTGGTGGCAGCATGAGCATGGCCAATGCATTGGCTTTTTCTAAAAACTGTGCTACTGCCTATATTATGAAACAGGTGGGGCCAAAACAATTTGCCGATTTTCTAAGTCGAATCAGCATACCAACACCGGTAAAACCCTATCCTTCCATCGCATTAGGAACTTGTGACCTGTCTATGTATGAAATGCTTTGGGGCTATACCATATTTGCGGGGCGGGGGTTTTCTACCAAACCTTATAGCATCAGCCGCATAGAAGACAGGAATGGAAATGTAATTAAGCGTTTTGATTTTAGTGTAAACCGTAAAGAAGCTATAAGCGAAGTAACAGCCTATACCATGGCAAGAATGATGCAGGGAACCGTTGATAAAGGCACCGCAAGAGGCATGAGAAGCCGTGTTGGTGCAGCAGAAATGGGTGGCAAAACAGGAACAACCGATGATAATGCCGACGCATGGTTTATGGGGTACACCCCACAGCTATTAGCTGGTTCATGGGTAGGTTTTGAATATACATTTATGCGAAACCAGGCAGATGGTAATACCATTGCCCGGCCTATTACTGAATATTTTTTCAGAAAAGTGCTGGCTGATAAAAAGCTGGGAATTGAAAAAGATGCCCGGTTTGTAAAACCGGCCGAAATGGAAAACGAAATGATGAGTGCCGATATTATCATCAGCGATTCTGACCCAAGCCCCGCCGGCGAAGGTGTAGACCAGGGCGTAGGCAACCCCGAAGATTATAATAGCTATGATGCTGACACCATCGGTGCAGAATCAAAAGACTATCCGGAAGATGATACAAAAACACCACCGCCCCCCAAAAAAGATACGGTGATAAAAGCGCCGATAAAAAAAGAAGAGCCGGTGGTAACGCCAATCGGTTCATTAGTAGAAGAACCTAAAAAAAAGAAAAAAGACAGGAAAAAACAAGACAAGGACAATTAACAGCCTGATAAAGTCTGGTTTCGTTTATCAATAATTACTCATAACTCATATCCGTCTTTAAGCCGGGAGCATTTCAGTTATTATAGAACATTTCAGCGAATTTTGTAAAGAATAAAACAGAACTATCAGTGTTTAGTATTCGCAAAGCAACCAGCAATGACATAGCCCTTATCCGGGAGCTAACTTTACAAGTGTGGCCACAAACCTATGCCGCTATACTTTCTAAAGAGCAGATTGATTATATGCTGGAGATGATGTACAGCGAAACATCCTTACAAAAACAAATAAGCGACGGCTGCCAGTTTATTATTGTATTGGATGAAAAAGAACCGGTTGGCTTTGCTTCTTACCAGGAAATAGCACCGTTCATTTTTAAACTGCACAAAATTTATGTACTTGCTTCCCAGCAGGGAAAAGGCACTGGCCGGTTTTTAATTGAGTACATTATTAGTACTGTTAAACAACAAAGGGCTTCTGTTTTACAATTACAGGTAAACAGAAATAATGCTGCGCTGAATTTTTATAAAAAACTTGACTTTACAATAATAAAAGAAGCAGACTTTGACATCGGCAACGGTTATCTGATGCAAGACTATGTGATGGAGAAAAAGCTATAGCTGATTTTATTCTTTTGTCAGAATACCTTTACAATCAAGATATTTAGTTGGGTCAACAGGGGTTTCAAATTCATACATCAATAGTTCAATCCTTTCACCGGCTCCTACATACCCCAGCGGCTGACCAAGTTTCACCACTTCATTTCTTCTTACCAGCACTTTACTCATACCTGTGTACCAGAAGTAATAATCTTTTCCATTTATTTTCACAAAAAGTACAACCCCGCCTTTTGATTCTTCCGTAAACTCGGTATTCGTCACCCTGCCGGTTCCAACTGATTTTACCACCGTGTCGGGGATACTTTGCAGCACCACACAAAGATCAGGTTCGTCATAATGAATTACATTTTTAGGGGGAGGAACCACTACCGCATCATTCAGCGGACAGAGTAAACGGATACTCTCTTTTTGTGCCATTAAATTATAGGGTTGCAGAAAAGCAACCAGCAGGCTTAGTTTAACTAATCGTTTCATAGTACTACTTTTATCAGAGTTTTTGAATACTCAATTTTTTTGCCATTTCGGCACTCATGCCCTCCGCAGAAATACCATAACCGCTTACGAGTATTCCTTTTATGCCATTCACCGATTCTATAGCATACACAATTGCTTCATCAGAAGGATCGCTATTGCCTTCAAACCGGTACACTTCAACAATTTCAAAGTCGTTTACATCAAATTTATCGCTATGGCAGACGAGACAATTCTCCAGAAGGTTGAAATCAACACCAAATCCCCTGCTTTTTAATCCGTTTACAGCTTCCGAAACAGTATCGTAGGTAATCATCATCAAGTTTTTATTAATTCAAAGTTACTCTTGATTTTTTAGAACCCGGCCATAAGAATATTCTTTACACATATACCAGCTGATGGGTTTGTTTGATAATACCCATTACAAATATGCTTTGCACATGGCCCATATTCTCAATCTGGCTTAGCTTATTCACATGAAAATCATGGTAGGCATTCATATCCTCACACATTACTTTCAGCAAAAAATCAAACTCTCCTGAAATGGTGTAACATTCCACCACATCCGGCATTTGCTGGATGGCTTTTACAAATTTTGTACCTGCTACTTTATTATGCTCTTTCAATGATACATAGCAAATAGCAATCAGGCTTTTCTTTACCTTGGTATGATCCACTAAGGTGGCATACTGTTTTATTACCCCGTTTGTTTCCATACGTTTAATCCGTTCATGTACCGGTGTAGTACTCAGGTGTATGGTATCAGCAATTTCTTTCACCGTCATCCGGGCATTTTGCTGAAGAAGATTAAGTATTGCCAAATCTTTTGAATCGAGGGCAATAGTGCTAATAGCTGTTTTTTCTGTTTTACCCGTTTTTGCCATGCCTGATAAGTGATTTATCCTGTTAATATCAAATTGGAAGAATATTCTACCAAATCTACATAATTTATTAGAATATTATTCTATAATAGTATTTTTGCTTTCTAAATTTTAAATATGTCAACTTTATCAAAAACCGCTATTGATTTCAACCTTAAATATAAGGTTGCAGATATTTCCCTTGCCGAATGGGGACGCAAAGAAATAAGATTGGCCGAAGCAGAAATGCCGGGTCTTATGGCTATCCGTAAAGAATATGGCCCTTCTCAACCACTGAAAGGTGCAAGAGTGGCCGGTTGTTTACACATGACCATCCAGACGGCTGTGTTGATTGAAACACTTACTGCACTTGGTGCAGAAGTAAAATGGAGTTCCTGCAATATTTTCTCTACACAAGATCATGCTGCGGCTGCTATTGCTGCTGCAGGTATTGGTGTATTTGCCTGGAAAGGACAAACACAAGCAGAGGCTGATTGGTGTATTGAACAAACATTATTCTTTGGTGGTGTAGATAAGCCGTTGAATATGATATTGGATGATGGTGGCGACCTGACCAACATCGTTTTGGATACATATCCTGAATTAATTCAGCATGTAAAAGGTATTTCTGAAGAAACTACTACTGGTGTTCACCGTTTGTATGAGAGAGTGGCAAAAGGCACATTACCAATGCCTGCTATCAATGTAAACGATTCTGTTACTAAATCTAAATTCGACAACAAATATGGTTGCAAAGAATCATTAGTAGATTCTATCCGCCGTGCTACCGATGTAATGCTGGCTGGCAAAGTGGCTGTTGTAGGTGGTTATGGTGATGTGGGTAAGGGTTCTGCCGCTTCTTTGGCTGGTGCAGGTTGCCGTGTAATCGTTACCGAAATCGATCCTATCTGTGCATTGCAAGCTGCGATGGATGGCTTTGAGGTAAAGAAAATGATTGATGCGGTAAAAGAAGCTGACATTGTTGTTACCGCTTCTGGTTGCCGTGATTTGATCACCGGTGAGCATTTCAAAGCGATGAAAGACAAAGTAATCGTTTGTAATATTGGTCACTTTGATATTGAAATTGATATTGCCTGGTTAAATACCAACTATGGTGATACAAAAGACACTATCAAACCACAGGTGGATATTTATAATGTAGATGGACATGATGTTATCATTCTGGCAGAAGGCCGTTTGGTAAACCTGGGTTGTGCCACTGGTCACCCTTCATTTGTAATGAGTAACTCATTCTCTAATCAAACATTGGCACAAATAGAATTGTGGTTGAACCATAAAAACTATGAGAACAAAGTATATGTGCTGCCAAAGCATTTGGATGAAAAAGTTGCCCGTTTGCACCTTGCTAAAATTGGCGTTGTGTTAGATGAGTTAACAACTGCACAGTCTGAGTATTTGGGTATCAGCAAAGAAGGGCCTTTTAAATCTGACCTTTACAGGTATTAAAACACAGTAATAAAGACTAAATAAAAACCCATTCATCAGAGTGGGTTTTTTATTTTATCAATGTCTTTGCCTCATTTACCAAACAAGTGGCAAGTGCAGTGAGGGCTTGCTGCTCTGCAGGGCCGATATTGATGGTGGATTCTTTTTTATTGTTTCCCGTAAATACAATACGGTTAATTTTCTGTGTCATAATTTTCTGCAGTAGTGTGGCAGTTGTTGCTGTGTTTTTAAACACAAAATGAAAAAGGCCTTCGCAATTCATCGTTCCTCCGTTGCGGGATCCCATTTTTGTTTTTACCCCTTCAAAAAAGATAGCTGCCATGGAATTATTATCATAACATTTATCAACTCCCTCTATGGAAAACAGCACATCAATCTCTTTACTGTCCGCATCAATGGTAACAGAACCCCCATCAAAGAAAATAAAACCAGTAGATAGCCTGGTCTGTTTGGTAAAAGGATCGGTTTCCCGGGTAAGCTTACATTCCTGTGCAGCAGAAAAAAGGGGTAATAGAAACAAGATGGCTACAATATTTTTCATAAGTCTAAAATTAATATTTATTGGCTTTGCAGCAGCAAGAAGATTGTTAAAGCGTTGTATGGGTTGCACTTTTGTAAGCATTATCATGAAAAATACATAGCTGTAACAAAGCAACCGCCCCATCCGGCTATCCGTTTATATACGTACCTTTAAAGACAGCATCAGGTTTATAAAAAGATTTAATGAAAAGGCTCTCCTTCATTGCCATACTGCTTATTGCACTATCCCTGTCTGCAAAAGCCAGCCATATTACTGGTGGTGAAATGTATTATACATTTCTCGGAATAAATAATGGGTCGTACCAATACCAGGTTACACTTAAACTATTTCAGCGCTGCGGCAGCGGCCGCCAGTTCCCCAGCCCCACCATTATTTCAGT
>JAYVKT010000386.1:0-2386 GCA_043768195.1 Chitinophagaceae bacterium
ACTGCTTTCGGGAAATTTAATTTTGGATGCAAATACCCGGCTGTAAAAAATAAAATCCCAAAAAGAAGATATAGGGAACTGAATATAGCGAGGCTATACCTGGGCCGCCTGTTCGCAATTAACCATGCTATTATTGCAGGAATAAGCAGAATGATGATAAAATTACGCAGCGAAAGTATCAATAAGAGGCTGGCAGCAAGGCAAAATATCCGTTTGATGCCAAACCGTTTTTCTTTATTTCCAAAATAAATACAATAAATAATTAAACTGATGCCGGTAAAAATGAGCCCTTCTTTATGAATGCCGCTTGTCCAGTATAAAAATGAAGGAACAAGGAATGTTGCCAATAAGATGATCATTTTTTTGCCGGGAAAAACATCTGTCATTACCCGATAAATGGCAATAGGGCCTAAAAGTGTGATGAAGGAATAAAAAATAACATTGACATAGTAATGCCCAAAGGTGAAAACGTTGAAAACAGACAGAACTTTTATAAAAAAATTTCCCTTCAGGTCGTTCCAGTATGAATCAGTTGTTCCAAGAAAATCCTGCACTCCTCCATCATATGGATCCCGGAAAAGATTGGTAAAATATTCACCCGGATTATTAAAAAGCAAATGATATTCCTGTATGCTGTTAACATGGTAGGCCCAGGTATCCTGCATTTGAGCCAGAGAGCCATAATAAAGGCCTATCCAGCCATAAAAAATACCAGCCATAACCTTCAGCAGAAAGATGATGACGAGTTGGGGTTTGCTTAAACCGGTACGGGTAAAGAATTTAACTTTGGTAACCAACCAGGCAAATAAAACAAGCCAAACAACAAAAAGCAGATATTCCAAAATGACCAGATTTGATTTGCAAAATAGCCATTCTTATGATGATTGTCAGCACAAAGTTGACAAGTTCTATCAAGTCAATAATGTACAAACTGTAAATTTGCGATTCAATAATCAGCTTCAATGGAAATAACAGCAAAAACTGCACAACAGCTACGATTGACAGAACAGGAATTTGAACTTATCAAACAAAAACTTGGACGTACACCCAACTTTAATGAACTCTGTGCCTTCTCCGGCATGTGGAGTGAGCATTGCAGTTATAAAAATTCTATCAAGTGGTTAAAGACATTGCCAAGAGAAGGTGGAAGAATGCTAGTAAAAGCCGGTGAAGAAAATGCAGGGCTGATGGATATTGGTGATGGGCTTGGAGTTGTATTTAAAATTGAGTCACACAATCATCCATCGGCTATTGAACCGTTTCAGGGAGCGGCAACAGGAGTAGGTGGAATTCACAGGGATATTTTTACGATGGGTGCAAGACCGATTGCATCGCTTAACTCACTTCGCTTTGGAAATTTAGAAGAAGATAAAACGCAGCATTTATTATCTGGTGTGGTACATGGTATCGGGCATTATGGAAATTGTTTTGGTGTGCCAACTGTGGGGGGTGAAATTTATTTCGATAAATGTTATCATACGAACCCATTGGTAAATGCCATGAGTGTTGGTATTTTAAAAAATGGAGAAACTGTTTCTGCAACAGCACTGGGAAAAGGAAACCCTGTAATGTTTGTGGGCAGTGCTACTGGTAAAGATGGAATTGGCGGTGCATCATTTGCATCTGCAGATATTACTGCAGAAAGTACACAGGAGTTGCCTGCTGTGCAAGTGGGTGACCCATTTCAGGAAAAAAAATTATTAGAGGCTTGTCTGGAAGTAATACAAACCGGCGCAGTAGTTGGAATGCAGGATATGGGTGCAGCAGGAATTATTTGTTCTACTGCTGAGATGAGTGCCAAAGGAGAAGTAGGTATGCGGATTGATTTGGATAAAGTACCAACCCGCCAAAGCAACATGAAGACATGGGAACTGTTGCTGAGTGAAAGCCAGGAAAGAATGTTGCTTGTTGCAACAAAAGGTAGAGAAGAAGAAGTGAATGCAGTTTTTGCAAAATGGGATTTGCCTTGCTCAGTAATCGGCGAAGTAACGGATGATGGTATATTGAATTTCTTTATGAATGGAGAACTGGAAGCATCGTTGCCAGCTTATGAATTAGTATTAGGCGGTGGTGCGCCTCAATATGACAGAGAATACAGCGAACCAAAATATTTTGCTGAAATAAAAAAATTCAATCCAGATGCTGTTGAGGTGCCGGAAGATTTGAAAGCTATTGCAGAGCAATTAGTGCAGCTTCCATCTATCGCATCAAAAAGATGGGTGTATAATCAATACGATAGCATGGTGGGTACGAATAATACATCTACTAATGCACCAACAGACGCACCGCTGGTAATTGTAAAAGGAATCCCGCAAAAAGCGGGACAGGCTACCAAGGCTTTAGCTCTCACAACAGATTGCAACAGCCGTTATGTTTTTGCTGATCC
>JAYVKT010000387.1:0-11854 GCA_043768195.1 Chitinophagaceae bacterium
CCTGAAAGAATACTCCAAACACCTCCTGTATTTTGTAATATCTCCATTGGCTGTGCTTGCGGCAAAGCTCCTGCATTTGCATCAGCAGTAGCATATTGAAATACAACTCCTACGTTTGGCGTTACAGCAGAGGCATGAATACTCCAGGTGCGATTAATACCAAAAGTAGGAAAAGCAATGCCGGGATTAATTCCATTTTCAACCCTTGCAGTAAAATCTGCGCTGTTGCCATTGGAAATAACTAATGGGTTATAACTCGTATTACCAATGGGAAATGTTTTTGTGGTAACAGCCGTATGAATTAGAGATCCGGCTCCGCTTGTTCTAATATATGCATTGGCACCTCCACCTGTAATAGTGCCAGATACTGTAAGGTTATTGCCGCCAAGGTCAACATATGTGTTGGTTGAGATCAACGAAATATCGCCGGTTACCGTTTTGTTAGATGTAACAGAAACTGTTGTGCCCGAAGCAGAACCGATTTCCAAACCACCCGTAGTTGGTACTGTTAATGAGCCAGTGCCACCTAATTCTGCGGTTAGTCCACTAATAACGAAAAGACCAGAACTGCTTTCACCAATATTTCCGGTTCCTCTTATACCATTTCGAAATGTTTTAGTCCCCGACGCAGTAAAATTTATATTCCCATTAGCTTCAAAAACACCGTTAACTATTGTAGGTGATGTTGAACCAACAAATACACCAATATTTTGAGTTATTCTGAATATAGGAATTACACTTGCAGTTACATTGGGGAAATAGGTTACCCCAACAGTTCCAAATGCTGTAGTAAGTGTATGTTCCAGAATTGACTGATGATTGTAAACATAATTAGCGGCATGAACCCCAGCTGCCGGAGTTAGCGTTAAACCCGATGCTGAAACTCGTAAAATCCCACTACTCTGAACATTTACTGTTGGGCTTACTCCCGAAAATGCTGGTGGATTATTTGCTGAAGAAAGAACAAGTGCACCGCTGCCTTGAATATCTATATCATCTCCACTGCCATCTTCAACGGTCAGAATACCTGTACTAAAATTAAGAGTGCCTCCGCTTTGTATTATTACCTGATCAAGAGGAAGAAATGCGGAGAAAGTAACAGTATGACCATTTCTTATTGATATGGTATTAGCTGCAGAATTAGGGATGGCGGTGGCAGGAACAAAAGTTATATTATCAGATGAAGACTCCCAGGTTAATAAATTTGTCCAACTTCCTGATTGACCAGAACGAAAATAATTTGTACTGGGTGGTACAATGCCGGCAGTCAAACTAAAATCATCAATACCAAGTCCATCTTCGGCTCCAGACGCATCGAAATCAATCCAGCGAATAAAAAAAGTAGTTCCGTTAGGAATGTAAAGACCAATAATAGTACTACTCACTAAAGTTCTGTTAGCTGCCAGGTTTCCGTCCAAAGCACCCAATGGTATGGTAGTAACCGGTGCCGTAAAATCGAGTGCATCCACGTCTATCCAATTGCCAGTAATTAAACTTGTCGCATTCTGACTATATTGAAAATCGATCCTATCAACTCTTCCGGCTGTACCCAAACGCCATTGTTCACCTGTATAACCAATAGTTAATGATGTAATAGTTGAACCAGTATTATTAGTAACATAAAAACCGATTGTTGGATTTAAGTTCGCTGATTGCAAACCTCCTAAAGTTCTATCTGCCGCTGCCGCTAAACCGAAATTATAAGTATCGCCAGTTCCCGAAGAACCTGTACCGGCGGTAATAGTATTATTTGCATTCGCTAATGCTTCCGAAAAGTACCAGCCATTCAATGTCGTACTAACTATATTTAAATCACCTCCAGCAGGCGTAGAGCTTGCTGTACCGAGACCATTAAAATCCTGAGAATAAGGCACAAGAGTTAAAGAATATTGTGCCGGCAATTTAAATGCTATAAAAAGCATTACAAAAAAAACGTAACCCTTCCGCATAGTTCCCATTTTAGGATCAAGAAATAATAACCGGTCAGCAGGATATTGATTAGGGACTTTCGGAGGGTTGCGGAGTATGGAAAAATTAAAGATATATACTTTGACGAATCTATGATATTATCAAAACATAAGGAAAAAGTTAGCCGGGTTTTTATCCTCATTTTGCTTTGCTCTGGCTCATCAATTTTTCTTGTCGTTAGGCACTTTCATATCCGGAAAAAGAGCCGAAATCAGCATAATTACCGAAGCCAGCAGCATCAACCAAATGCCGCTTTGGCGATCGGGGCATTCGCCACCCGAACAAGCAGCCAGTACAAAAATATTTCGCACAGCCCAGGCCGCATTTAATGCTGTAACGAGTAGATTGAACCGCTTGGCCCATACCCGTTGCACAAAAGTGCAGAGCAGAAAAAACCCCGCCAGCAAAAAATGAAAATAGCCGGGCTTGCCGAAATTAGTGCCGTTTGTATCTATCCCACTAATTGTAATATTTACCGACTGAATAAACACCCAAGGAGTAAAACAGGAAACTACCAGCAGCGCAGCCGCTGCCACCCCTACCCATTTCATATATCGCATACGCAGTAATTCTAAATTGGGCTGCAAGATAATTGATATGGTTATCAGAAGGCAATCTATATCTCGCAAAGGCGCAAGGGCGCAAAGAAAACTTGTTAAAAATCAACTGTTGCGTCTTGGCGGGTTTGCGAGAAAATCATTTCAAAATACTTTTGAGATAGGTTCTGGAATGGTAACAAAAAGACTGAGGGAGCATAATCCCCGCAGTCTTCATTTTTTTGTTTATAGTTTTATACCCAATGTAAGGCTCAAAACCCTGTGCTTATTTTTATCGTCGGCCTGGCTGTTGCTGCCGCTTTGCAATTTAGCAAGCCCAAGCCCATAGTTTAATGATAATACAAGGTTAGCCGTTTCAATACCCGCAGTACCATTTAAACCATAGTCAAATCTTTTAAGGATGCCATAACCAGACCCTTCCTCGTAGTTTAATGTAGAAGGGTCATCATCCGACCATTCAATATCCCTCTCACTTGAAAAAGCTGCCCCTAAAAATTTACCATTCGTTTTATTTTTTCCTGCTACACCGATAGCCAGATAAGGGCCGGCACCGGCAAAAAATTTAACCGGCCCTGTGGGTGTTTTAAAAACAAAGTTGGCCGGTATTTCCACATAATAAGGATTGGAAGTAGCCCTGGAGTAAGTAGCATCAGTTTCATCGCCTGATTGTGTTTTAGATCCTTTTCCAGTAAATAAAATGCCCGGCTGGAAGTACAAAAAAGGAAGAATTTTAATATCTCCCGATATACCCACCTGAAAACTGGTGAGCATTTTTGCCTCATCAATATCACCATCATTTGTAATACTTACATTGGCAAAGTTCATCCCACCTTTTAAGATTTGAGACTGGGATGTAACAGCAACTACTAACAGAGAAAAGAATACAATCATTTTAGCTTTCATAAATTTCAGTTTGATTAATTGGCAGATTTGCAAAAGCCTTGCCAAACATTTTCATCGTTTTTTGCAATCTGAAACTGAATAGTTATCGTATGCAATGCCTGTTGTAGAAAGAATAGCACAGAACGATACCCGGAGATATGTTATCAAGAACCTCTTCTGTCCCGCAGTTACCAATTGTTTAGTAAATTACAGAACCGCAGCAAGGCATCGTTTTACTTCTTTTCTGCGTTTACCATTTTGCCATGTACAGAATAGGTTTCTTGTGTTGCTTTATATTTTTGCTTGCTGCAAAATTGCAAGCACAAAATTGCACCTTTCCCGGACAAACCCCGGTGTCTGCCATCTTTGTATGCAGCTCAGAAACATTTACCATTAATACACCTACTTATTGCGGACAAACAAATGTGCCCAACCCTTGCAACGACGGAGCCATTTACCAAAACCTGAACCCTAATTTTTTTCGCTTTGCATGCTACACATCCGGCACACTTGGTTTTGTTATTGTTCCCGATGAGGCTACTGCCAATTATAACTGGCAGTTGTTTGATGTTACCAACACCAACCCTTCGGATATATTTACCAACAGCAGTTTATTTGTTGCCTGCAACTGGTCCAGTGAGCCGGGTGAAACTGGTGCGTCTGCCGATGGCTTAACTACCATAGTGTGCAGTGGATCCGGTCAACCTCTCTTTAGTAAGATGCCTGATTTGCAAACTGGGCGCAGCTACATTTTGATGGTAACCAATCATAGTGGATCTGCCGGTGCATACCAGCTTACTTTTGGCGGGGGCACAGCCGTTATTACAGATGCTATTGAACCGCATTTGCAATTAGCTGATCTAAGTTGTGACAGAACAAAAATAACTGTCAGGCTGAATAAACAAGTAAAATGCAACACCCTTGCTGTGGATGGAACTGATTTTACTGTTACCGGCGGTGTGAATGTAATTGGGGCCGCCCCCTTTGATTGCAGTACACAGTTTGGAACCGGCATCGTTACTCTCTTTCTCGATCAGCCATTGGGTTTTGGCACTTATACGCTTACTATTGGCAATGGTAGTGATGGGAATACATTAGTAGATATTTGCACCCGCAGCATCCCAGACGGTGAAACACTTTCCTTTATTTCCGCACCACAGCAGTTCACCCCGATGGATAGTGTTTTCAATGTTGCCTGCAAGTCTTCTTATATAGAATTGGTTTTTAAAAAAGCAATTCTTTGCACCTCTATTGCTGCCGATGGAAGTGATTTTATTATTACCGGGCCGCAAGCTGTTACCGGCATTCCATTTCTTTCTGCCTGTACCAACAACAGCACAACATCCATTATACGTTTAAATTTTACAACACAACTTGCAGCAGGCAATTACCAGGTAAGGCTTGCTGCAGGTAGTGATGGTAATACGCTGCTCAATGAATGTTTGGTGCCTACCCCGCCAGGTGCAACAGTTTCATTCAATATATCGGCAGCCGTTTCTGCTTTGTTCACCAATTCCAACACAGCCACCTGCAGCCAAAATACAGTTGCCTTTCTTCATGATGGAAATAATAATACAATCAGTTGGAACTGGGATTTTGGGAATAGAACCAACAGTACCATTTCAAACCCGGTAGTAACATTTGCTACCGGTCAGTACACCGTAAGGCTTATTGTCTCTAATGGTATTTGTACAGACACCGCTTTTCAGTCGCTCCAAATAAACAATAATTTTAATGCCGCCTTTACTGCACCGGCATTTATATGTCCCGGGGATGTATTGCTGCTGGAAAATAAAAGTAGCGGCACTATTAATAGCTGGCAATGGAGTTTTGGCAACGGTGTTACCAGTAACCTGCAATTACCCCTTGGCCATCGTTATGCTGATAATGGAAGAGAAACATTTTACACTATCCGGCTTATTGTTTCTAATACTATGCTTGGTTGCAGTGACACCGCAGTACAGGTGGTAAAAGCATTAAACAATTGCTATATCGCAGTGCCTTCAGCCTTTACTCCCAACGGCGATGGTAAAAATGATTTTCTTTATCCTTTAAATGCACTGAAGGCAGATAAGCTGGAATTCAAAGTATATAACCGTGTTGGCCAATTAGTTTTTGCTACTAAAGACTGGACAAAAAAATGGGATGGCAGAATAAATGGATTGCTACAGGACACCGGTCTTTATGCGTGGCTGCTCAGCTATACTAATCCCGATACAGGTGAAAAAATTTTTATGAAGGGTACAACACTACTGCTACGTTAATAATTTTATTCGCAAAAAAAAGAGACTGCCTCAAAAGAATTTTCGACGCAGAATCACGGAGAAAAGGAGTTATACAGAGTGGTGACATTCAAATAATGGTTTCTCTGTGTAACTCAGTTAACTCATAAACTCTGTGTTTTTCTCAGGCTTTTGGAACAGCCTCTTTCTACTAACCCAACACAAAAACTATATAATACAATTCCAACCGTACACATCTTCCTCAACACCCGTTCGTATCCCGTTTAATTTTGTCTTGATCCGATTGAGTACACTTTCGGGACTGTATGTTGGCAAATGATAATCAATCCCATTGATATGAATAGTTTGTATAGGCGCCACCACCGCTGCCGTGCCTGCACCAAATGCTTCAGCAATTGTATGATGCTGAAATGCTTTTTCCAATTCTTTAATTGAGACCTGCCGTTCTTCCGTTTTATAACCCAAATCGCTGGCTAATGTAAGCAGAGAATCCCTCGTTACTCCATCCAGTATAGAATCGGAAAGTGGCGGGGTTACCAGTGTATCATTAATCACAAACATCACATTCATCATCCCGGATTCTTCAATGAATTTATTTTCTTTAGCATCTGTCCACAGCACCTGATCGTATCCCTGCTCCCTTGCCAGCTTTGTAGGATAATAAGCTCCGCCATAATTGCCACCACATTTTGCAAACCCGGTTCCACCTTTTGCGGCTCTTACATAATTTGTTTCCACTTTTACTTTGATGGGTTTTGCATACAATTCCGGCACCGGCCCCGTGAAGATTATAAAACGATACTGCTCTGAAATCTTTACCCCAAACTTTGCTTCGCTGGCATACACAAATGGGCGGAGGTATAATGCAGCACCAGGTTGACCCGGCACCCATGCTTTATCCAATGCTATTAGCTTCATCAACCCATCAACAAATATTTCTTTTGGCGGTGCCGCCATGCACATCCTGTCTAATGATTTTACAAACCGGTCGTAATGCTTTTCTATCCGAAAAATATTTACCCTTCCATCATGCATCCTGAATGCTTTCATTCCTTCAAAAACTGTTTGCCCATAATGCAAGGCCAGAGTGGCCGGGTTTAAAGAGAGATTGGCGAAGGGAACAATCATTGGTTGCTGCCATTCACCTTCTGTATAGTCACATATCAGCATATGGTCGGCAACATATTTGCCAAACTCCAATGCGTCAAAATCTACTTCATTCACTTTAGAGTGATCGGTTTTCTTTACGGCAATGTCTGCAAGCAGTTCCATACTGTTGGGTTTTTGTTTTTTGTAAGTAATTGTTCGCTTTGCTTAAAATGAAAGAACAAATATTTTACATTTTATACATAAAAAACAGATTCAGTTTATGTATTTTTGACTATATCAGATTAAGTACGAGGCAGAAGTGGGAAGCATAAGTCCTGGCTTTGAAGACTCCCCGTACTTCTTACATCATACTTCATACTTATAATTATGCGTAAAGAAAATTTCACAACGGAAGATCACTTGTATATGCAGGTGGCAGATGGCCTGGAAAAAATGATTGGTGACGATGTGTTAAAAATTGGTGATAAGCTGCCATCTGTCCGGGTACTGAGTGATGAGTATGGTATCAGCATGGGCACAGCTTTTCAGGCTTATTACCACCTCGAAGGAAAAGGGTTAATAGAAGCAAGACCTAAATCAGGTTATTATGTCCGCTTTAGCCAGAAACGTTTTCCTGCATTACCAAAAGTAGTTCAACCCGATCCTTTGTCACATGAGGTAAGTGTAAAAGAAATGATTGCTTCCTTTTATTCTGACATTGCCTCGCACAGCGATAAGATTATCAACTTTGCTATTGCGGCACCGGATGCTTCTTTATTGCCCACAGCCAAAATAAATAAATCGGTACTGCATGCATTGCGAAGCAGTAAAGATTCCTGTATTGGATATGAACATACACAGGGCAATCCTGAATTAAGAAAACAAATTGCCCGGCTCTCTTTCAACTGGGGAGGTAAAATAAAACCAGATGATGTTGTTGTTACCGGTGGGTGTTTAGAAGCAATGACACTTTGTATTAAAGCTGTAACAGTACCGGGAGATACCGTAGCCGTTGAATCGCCCAACTACTTCGGAATTTTTCAGGCATTGGAAAATATGGGTTTGAAAGTAGTAGAAATATCTTCCTCGCCTGTTGATGGCCTTGATCTTGATTGCCTGGAGCAAGCAATAAAAAAATCAACCATAAAAGCTTGTGTGGTAATTCCCAATTTCAATAACCCGTTAGGCGGTCTGATGCCGGATGAAAATAAAAAAAGATTAGTAGATATAATTACGAAGTATAACATTCCATTAATAGAAGATGATATTTACGGTGAGTTATATTATGGAAAGAACCGCCCCCGCACCTGCAAGTATTATGATACAAAAGGATTAGTAATGCATTGTTCCTCACTTAGCAAATCACTATCTCCGGGTTATCGTATTGGTTGGGTGATACCGGGAAAATTTCTGGAACAAGTAAAACAAATAAAACGAATACATAATATAAGTTCTCCCACCCTTACTCAGGCAGCCATGGCGCATTACCTGCAGCATGGCCGTTATGAATATCATTTAAAAAAAATGCGGAAGGCTTTACACACCCAATGCCTACGTTACCTGCAGGGCATTATTGATTATTTTCCGGAAGACACAAAAGTTTCCCGTCCGCATGGTGGCTTTATTCTCTGGGTAGAGTTAAATAAAAAAGTAAACACCTTCAAACTACGGATAGAAGCAATGAAACATAATATCTCCATTGTTCCGGGTAAAATATTTTCTGCCAGTTCTAACTACAATAATTGCATTCGCATCAGCTTTGGCAAGCCCTGGGATGGTGAGGCAGATTATGGATTAATGATGCTGGGTAAGATCATAAAAAAGATGATGTAAGCCATGTAACACTTCTACTCTACCCAATCTGCAATGGGTGAATCTTTTAGAGCCACTCCGGCAACATTCTCCAGTGATGGGTGGATAAGCAATCCTGCTTTTACATAAGAAGCTTCTGCTTTATCCAAAAAAAGCAGCTTGCCGGGTTGAAACCAGATGTTTTCTAAATTTATACCGGTTGAAAATGATTTGTATCTCACCGGTAAGACAATATACATAGCTTCAGCTTGCGAACCAGCGGCTGAGTCCGTAATCCTAAATACCAGAATGTTCTCCCAGGCAAATACCTGATTCCGATATTCATAAAAATTATACTTCGCAAATTCTTTATTTCCGCTAAGCACTTCTACACCATCTCCGTTTCCTGAAAATTTACCACAGGTTACGTCAGACAATTTTAAATTTCCAAAAATGATAGCAGAGGTATCCTGTGAAAACCACCCGCCTCTTTCCGTCATAATAGCCGGATAGCAAAATTTCATTTCAATTTTATATTGCCTGCCTTGTGCCTGTTTTGTATTTATGCTGGCTGTTACACTTAAACCGGGAGATTGAGCTTTAGCAAAAAAATTACTCAACAAAAAAATAACGATAGCCGGATATCTCATTTGAATATTTTGTTGAAATTACAAGACTTCTAACCTAATGCGATACCCAAAACAAGGTATTTACTCAGTCCAATCTTTTTTCTTTTTCTTGAAATAAAAATAAAAAGGAACCCCCAGTGCCACTATTATTATTCCCAGCAGGGAATTAACAACCGGTTGCCGGTCATTCATATAGTTGGTAATATCATTATACACCGTTATAACCAAAAACAGAGCGGTAAAGATGATAAACAGAAATGTTACAAAAGGGTGCATCCAGATTTTATAAGGACGTTCTGCTTCAGGCATTTTTTTTCGCAGCATAAAAATACCAACCGCCCCCATTCCATAAGCTATCCAGGTAATAAACACCATCATATCTGCCAGCATGTCAAAAGAACCGGAAATGATTAAGACAAATATCCAGATACTATGCAACCACAAGGCATTGCCCGGGGTTTGGTAACGTTTATGCTCCTTACCGGCCCACGGCAAAAACACTTTATCTTTTCCCATGGCATAAGTAACCCGGGTGGTGGCCATAATATTTCCGTTAATGGCGCCTAATGTACAGATGACAATCATGGCAGCCACTAATGCCCCGCCTGTATTTCCAATGGCGATACTAATAGCATCTGAAGCAACTAATGAAGATGTTGCAATTTTTTCTACCGGCAACACATACAAGTATGCCTGGTTAACCAGCACATACACGATGATACAGGCTATAACACCTGTAAACAAACTCTTCGGAATATTCCGCTGCGGTTGTTTTATTTCACCTGCAATAAAAGTAATATTCACCCAACCATCATAAGCAAAAAAAGCCCCGGTAAGAGCCGCTATGATTCCACTGAGCAATGCCCCGCCCTGCTTAGGATTTTCTGCATGGAAAAAATTATCTACTGACCCATTTCCAAAAAAGAAAATACCAATAACAAGTGCAGCAATAACGCCTATTTTAACGATGGTGGAAATCAACTGAAACGAACTTCCTGCTTTTACACTCCGGTAATTGAGCCATGTAAGTGCAGCAACCAATGTTATTGCCAATGATTTGACTCCGAAATTTTTTAGTGGAAATAAATCGCCGACAAACGGCAAATGCCAGACAACCGACTGCTCTGTCACCTCACTAAATCTTGGCAGGTGCAAAAAATAATCGGCATACTGGGCACAAACAAAAGCTATAGCTGCCACTGCTGCCGTATTCATTACAGAGAATGCTGCCCATCCGTACAGGTACGCCACAAAGTCGCCAAACATTTTACGGAAATAAACATAGATGCCACCGGTTTCCGGCATCATGGCGCCAAGCTCTGCATACACCAATGCGCCAAATAAGGAAAATATTCCTGCAATTACCCATACAACAGTTAACCAGATAGGTGAGCCCAACTGACCAGCCATGCTTGCCGGTTTCATAAACACACCGGAGCCGATTATACTGCCAACAATGATAGCAGTAGCAGACCAGAATCCTATTTTCTTGGCAAGTGATGAAGTGGTTGGCATAATGGAAAAGGAAGATAGGGAAACTATGTCACGCAAAGGCGCAAAGACGCTAATAAAAAAATCCCGCCTCTACTTCGACAAGCTCAGTATAGAAACGGGAATCAATTCGTACTTCGTACTTATAACCTACAACTTATACATTTCTTCTTTCAACACCTTCACCCTGTCATCTTCCAGATACTCATCAAAGGTCATCAACCGGTCTATAATTCCTTTTGGCGTTAATTCAATAATACGGTTCGCCACTGTTTGCATAAACGTATGGTCATGACTGGTTAATAAAATAATGCCTTTATAATCCGTACACTGTTCGTTGAAGCTCTGAATACTTTCCAGATCAAGGTGGTTGGTTGGTTGATCCAGCAAAATCACATTCGGACTTTGCAGCATCATCTTACTCAGCATGCAACGAACTTTTTCTCCCCCACTCAATACGTTAGTCGTCTTCATCACATCATCTCCGCTGAATAGCATTTTACCAAGAAATCCCCTAAGAAATGGTTCGTCCACATCTTTCACATGGTCGGGTGCATATTGTCGCAGCCAATCCATCAGGTTATCCTTGCCATTAAAAAACTGGTTGTTCTCTTGCGGCAGATAGGCGTGGGTAACAGTAGTGCCCCATTCATAAGAACCGCTGTCGGCCATTGTTTCTGCAGTGACGATATTGAAAAAACTGGTAACCGCTAAGGGGTCACGGCTCAGCAAAGCAATTTTATCCCCTTTGTTAACAGTAAAAGTTACGTCTTTAAATAACATACGGCCGTCAACCGATTTAGTCAATTTTTCAATATTCAAAATCTGGTTACCTACTTCCCTTAGTGGTTGAAAGATGATACCCGGGTATTTTCTGTAACTCGGTTCTATCTCCTCAATCGAAAGTTTTTCCAATGCTTTCTTTCTCGATGTGGCCTGCTTGCTTTTTGAGGCGTTGGCACTGAAACGGGCAATAAAGTCAATCAATGCCTGTCGCTTCTCTTCTGTTTTTTTGTTCTTATCATTTACCTGGCGGGCCATCAGTTGCGATGATTCGTACCAGAAAGTATAGTTACCGGTAAATATTTTTACTTTTTGTCTGTCCACATCGGCCACATGGGTACACACCGCATCTAAGAAGTGACGGTCATGGCTTACTACCAATACGATATTTTCATAATCGGCTAAGAAATTTTCTAACCAC
>JAYVKT010000388.1:0-2247 GCA_043768195.1 Chitinophagaceae bacterium
CACCGGCTCTTATATACCGGCTAATATAAAAACCAATAAGGATTTTACAATACATAGTTTTTACGGGGACGACAATATAAAAATTGCAACAGATCCGCAGGAGATTGCAGATAAATTTGAACAGATAACCGGTATTGAAGAACGGCGTTATATTGATGCAGACATGAACTCATCCGATATGGCTGCCATTGCTGCAAAAATTGCTTTGGAAGATGCAGGTTGCGATGCAGAAACAATTGACCAGGTAATTGTAGCGCATAATTTTGGTAACGTTATCAAGCATACCATTCAAACAGATGTGTTACCTGCATTGGCATCAAGGGTAAAGCATGCTTTACAAATTAAAAATCCCAATTGTGTGGCTTACGATATTTTATTTGGCTGCCCGGGCTGGTTGCAGGGGGTAATACAAGCCGATGCTTATTTTAAAGCGGGCATTGCAAAAAAATGTTTGGTAATCGGTACCGAAACTTTATCCCGTGTTTTAGATATTTACGATCGTGACAGTATGATTTTTTCTGATGGGGCAGGAGCTTGTGTACTGGAAGCAAAAGATGCTGCCGAAACGAAAAGCGGCATTTTAGCCAGCTGTGTTCAGTCGCATTGTATGGATGAAGTAGAGTATTTAAATATGGGAAGATCTAATTTTCCGGATTCTGATCCACGTGTTCGCTACATAAAGATGAAGGGCAGAAAAGTATATGAATATGCCATGAAATATGTGCCGCTTGCCATGAAAGATTGTTTGGATAAAGCAGGTGTGGATATAAGTGAACTGAAAAAAGTATTTATTCACCAGGCCAACGAAAAAATGGACGAAGGCATTATTAAAGCTATGTACAAATTATATGGCATTCGTACGGTGCCCGAAGATATTATGCCAATGAGCATTCATAAATTGGGGAATAGTTCTGTTGCTACCATACCCACTTTATACGACCTGGTTCATAAAGGAATTATGCCCGAACATCAGCTGCAAACAGGTGATGTAGTTTTATTTGCATCGGTTGGTGCAGGCATGAATATTAATGCTGTTTGCTACAGGGTGTAACCTCCCGTTTATAAATAAATCTGCCCGTAAGCCTTATTTAGCCTATATTTGCAGCAAATCTCCATAATGAATAATGATCTGATTGTAAAGTTCCTTGAGCCAACGCATCTTTCTAAAACATCAGTTAAGATTGAATTTAAAAAGCGTAACACCATCATTGGTGTATTTGTTGAATCTCCTGACTACCAGGATCTGAAAGCAAAAAATTTCTGGCGTATTGTTACCGAAGCAAGTATTCCTGAATGGCAAAAAACAAAAGACCACAGGCTGTCGAAAATTTTTAGCGGCAGTGAGTTTACACGTTTAACGCAGAGTAAAGAAAAAGCGGTGTAATATTTTGTTGTAAGCTTGAAAAAAAATAATTCTGATGAAAGTCTGGCTTTATGGCCGGACTTTTTTGTGTTGTTAAGGTCAGGTTTGTAACGATGCCAGGCGCTAAAAAATAAAAAGTTCAACTGCTAAGTTGAACTTTTATAAAATTTATTATTGAAAAAAATTTAACTCTCCACCGCTTCCATATAACTTTCCACAGGTTCGCAGGTACAAATTAAATTTCTGTCGCCATAAGTATTATTAACACGGCTTATGCTGGGCCAGAATTTATTTTGCTTTACAAATGCTAAAGGAAAAGCTGCAGTTTCCCTGCTGTAATTATGGTCCCACTCATTGGCACAAATTACAAATTGTGTGTGTGGTGCATGTTTTAAAGGATTGTCTGCCTTATCAGCCTTGCCATCTTCAATGGCTTTTATTTCTTTACGAATGTTTAATAAAGCATCGCAAAAACGGTCCAGCTCTGCTTTGTCTTCACTCTCTGTTGGCTCAATCATTATGGTTCCTGCAACCGGAAAACTTAAAGTAGGTGCATGAAAATTGTAGTCCATCAAACGCTTGGCAACATCTTCTGCTTCTATGCCGGCACTTTGTTTAAACGGACGGAGGTCAACAATAAACTCATGTGCACAGGTGCCATTTTTACCGCTGTATAATATCTTATAATCATTTTCCAAACGGGCTTTCATGTAGTTGGCATTAAGGATGGCGTATTCAGTACTTTTCCTTAATCCTTCTGGCCCTAATAATTTTATGTAGGCGTAGCTTATTAATAAAATACTGGCACTGCCATAGGGCGCAGCACTAACTGCATTAATTGGATGGTTACCCCCGGTTGTATGCGATACATGCGATGGTAAATA
>JAYVKT010000389.1:0-4668 GCA_043768195.1 Chitinophagaceae bacterium
GTGCATCATAATGCCGATGGGCTTGCCTTGTCCAGTTAATGATTTTGCTTTTTCCAAAATGGCCACTACATCATCCATATCGTTGCCATTCATTTCAAGTGTAGTCCAGCCAAAAGCATCAAATTTTTGACGTATATCGCCAAGCCCCATTACTTTATCCGTGGGGCCGTCAATCTGCTGACCATTCCAGTCAATTGTTGAAATTAAATTATCTACTTTGTGGTGGGCAGCAAACATAACGGCTTCCCAAATTTGACCCTCATCCAGTTCACCATCTCCATGCAGGGAGAAAACAATATTTTTTTCGCCGTTTAATCGCTTAGTCAGCGCAGCACCGATAGCCACACTCATTCCCTGGCCTAAAGAGCCGGAGGCAATACGAATGCCGGGTAAATGCTCATGTGTGGCGGGATGCCCTTGTAACCTTGAATTTAGTTTGCGAAAAGTAGCTAATTCTTTTACATCAAAATAGCCCGAACGGGCAAGTGTAGAATAAAAAACCGGTGATATATGTCCGTTGGATAGTATAAATACATCTTCATTTGGCGCATCCATATTAAAGGATGGATTATGCTTCATTACTTTGAAATACAAGGCAGTAAAATAATCTGCACAGCCCAGTGAGCCACCAGGATGGCCACTGCTGGCACCATGTACCATTCTTACTATATCCCGTCTTATTTGCGAGGCGATAGCGGTTAGTTCTGCCATAATAAAATAGGTTCTTTTTAAACTTTTTGTATCTTGCCGGTTCAAATCCGGGTTGCGCTGCAAATGTGCAATCTTTTTTAATACAAATCTTATCCTGAGCTATCAATCTGCTCACATTTTTTTTCATCCTGTGGTTTACCAAAACGTATCGTATCAGTACCTTAAATGACTTAAACGTAACATTGAAGCCACGAGGCTTAATCCTATTTTTGTACCATATTAAAAGCTGCTTACATGTTTCTTGATGTATTATTAACTGCTTCGGTCGCCTTCATCATCACCTTTCTGGCCACTCCTGTAGTATTACAGGTAGCGGAAAAGAAAAAGTTGTATGATATTCCA
Source organism: Chitinophagaceae bacterium (assembly GCA_043768195.1). Classification (GTDB taxonomy): domain Bacteria; phylum Bacteroidota; class Bacteroidia; order Chitinophagales; family Chitinophagaceae; genus JJ008. Next base: position 1,054 of record JAYVKT010000389.1, read on the forward strand.
GACGAAAGAAAGGTTCATACACGGTTAATAGCATCATTGGGCGGTGTTGGTATATTTGCTGGATTTATCCTTGCTTCTCTGCTTTCCATTCAAGGGCAATTCAACTTTGAGTTTCAATATTTTTTTGCAGCAGCTATTGTCATTTTCTTTTTAGGGTTGAAGGATGACCTGATGATTTTATCGGCCAGTAAAAAATTTATTGGCCAGTTAATAGCGGCTTCTATTCTTATACATCTTGGCGGCATCCGGTTAGACAGTATGTACGGTCTTTTTGGATTTGAGCTGCTTCCCGAAGGTTTTGGATTGGCGTTATCCTACCTCACCATTGTCGTAGTGATGAATTCTTTCAACCTTATTGATGGTGTGGATGGCCTGGCTTCCAGTCTTGGTATTCTTAGTATGCTGGTTTTTGGGTCTTACTTTTTTGCAATAGATATGCAGGCTTACGCTTTGCTTTCCTTTTCAATGGCAGGCAGCCTGATAGCATTTCTCATATTCAATCATCACCCCGCTAAAATTTTTATGGGTGATTCCGGCTCCTTAGTGGTAGGGTTGGTAAACTCAATTCTTGTTATCAAATTCATTAATGTAGCACATGAGCCTTCGGTAGCAATACCGATTACTTCTTCTGTTGCCATTGGCTTTGCTATTTTGATTGTACCGCTACTTGATACACTACGGGTATTCAGTATCCGCATTATTAATGGAAGATCACCTTTTACACCAGACCGTAACCATGTGCATCATTTGTTGCTCGACAGGGGGCTGGGTCATGCTAAGGTTACATTAACTTGTGTAGGTATCAACGTTGGTTTTATTATGCTGGCCTGGTTTGGTCAATCTCTTGGTTCCACCATACTGTTGTCCGTAATGCTAGTGCTGGCCTTTTCAGGGCTGGGCTTGTTGTACTACTACCGCAGACAACACAGAATGGTTATTGCCAAAAACCTGAATGGTGCAACAGAGCTGAAAACCACTTCAAAAATTGTAAAACTGACAAAAGAAGTGCAGGAAGCCCAAAAAAATTAAATGGATCATAATTTGCTAAGAATAGCCCCGTAAAAAACGGGGCATTTTTTTTGAATTACATTGATTCGTTAGATTTGCCTTTCCGTTAATCCGGCGGCTAATCAACGGAGGGGACAAAAAAAAATAAAATGACAGACGACATTTCATCAATAATTGCAGGGGCAGAAGACCACATGCAAAAAGCTATCAGCCACCTTGAAGCAGAGTTAGTTAAAATCAGAGCCGGAAAGGCCAATCCACAAATGCTCGACGGGCTGGTGGTGGACTATTATGGCTCGCCAACACCAATTAGCCAGGTAGCCAATGTAAATGTAATGGATGCCCGTACTCTTACTATTCAGCCATGGGAAAAGAATATGGTGCAACCGATTGAAAGAGCCATCATTGGCGCCAATCTTGGTGTCACCCCACAAGGTGATGGAGTTATGATCCGTCTTTCTTTGCCCCCGTTAACGGAAGAAAGAAGAAAGGAACTGGTAAAGAAATGCCAGGGAGAAGGCGAACATTCAAAAATAGCCATCCGTAATATCCGCCGGGATGCAATTGAGCATATCAAAAAACTTCAAAAAGACGGATTAAGCGAAGATGCTGCTAAAGATGCCGAAGCGGATGTGCAGCAGGTAACGGATAAGTTTGTCAGTGTTATTGAAAAACATCTTACTGCAAAGGAAAAAGAGATAATGTCTGTATAATAGTCAACGAAAATTTTTAGAAAGCAATACCTCAGGCGGTGTTGCTTTCTTTTTTTTCGGGCCGGTTAGCCAGGTAAACTCCGAACAGAATGATGCCCAGGCATAGCGGCTGCACCCAGGTTATTTTTTCATGATCGTAAAGCCCCCACAGCAAAGCAATAAAAGGGATGCCATAGGTAACTAATGATGCAAATAATATTCCCGCCCTTTGAACCAGTATATAGAATAAAGCTGTTGCAATAGCACTTCCACCAATGCCTAAACCTACAGAAGCCCAAACCGATTCCCGCACATTAGCATTATTGAAATCAATATGAAGAAACCCCTGTTGCCAGAGAACAAGGCCAGCAGGAATGGTCATAAAGGCAAGCGAGACAGTAGCGATATGAATCGGATTCACTCCCTTTAAATAATGGCCTACCATGTTTACATTAATACCATACAGAAAAGTGGCCAGCACTATCAATAAGGTGTAGCCCATATTACTAAAGCTCATACTCTTATTTTCCAATAGCATTGGCAAAGCGGTAAGTAATACCAGCCCGACAAAACCAGTAAGCACCCCAATAATTTTCTGACTTTTAATCTTATCCTTAAAAAAGAAAATGCCAACAGCCACTACACAAATGGGTGTTAGCGAATTAAGAATGCCCGCCAATGAGCTGTCAATCCTTGTAATGGCTTCTGCAAATAAAAAAGCAGGTAATAAGTTGCCAAAGACAGCACTAAGAATAACAACGCCAAGTTTGTTTTTAGGGATTTTTGAAAAATGAAAAATTGCAAAGGGGATAAAAATTAAACCGGCAGAAAAAATACGTAAAGCTGCTATTTGGGCAGCCGATAATCCTTGCTGGCTATCATGCATCAGTTTGAAAGAACTGCCCCAGATAATACAAAGAACCACAAAAATTGACCAGCTGATAAACTTATTACTCATAAAGAGGGGCAAAGGTCATAAAACCAGATTACACAGCAGCATTTTTTTTATATTGTGGTATCAATCTTTTAATTTATTATTTATGAACCGGATTAAGTTAAGTGAAATTTCTACCAGGGCTCCCCAAGATCTTGATAAAGCCGAAACCAAAAAGAAAACAGAAAAAATAATCGTTGAACTGGATGAGTTGCAAAACCTTCTTTTTGCAGAAGGCAAACATTCGGTGCTTATAGTAATCCAGGGAATGGATGGCAGCGGTAAGGATGGAGTAATAAGAAATGTGCTGGGCAATATGAATCCGCAAGGAGTAACGGTGAAATCGTATAAAGCTCCTACTGCTGAAGAGCTATCGCATGATTTTTTATGGCGGATCCATCATCATGCCCCAGCCAAAGGAATGATACAGATTTTCAACCGTTCTCATTATGAAGATATTCTAATTACCAGGGTGCATAAATGGTGTGATGATGAAACGGCAAAGCAAAGGATGCAGGCCATTAATAATTTTGAACAATTGCTGCAGGAGCATAACAATACACATATCCTAAAATTCTACCTGCATATTTCCCCGGAAGAACAACAGGAGAGGCTGGGTGAAAGAATGAAAGACCCGGCAAAAATGTGGAAGTACAATGAAAAAGATTTTGAGGAGGCCAAACTATGGGCTACTTATATGCAGATGTATGAAGATTGTTTTAATAATTGTAACAACCCGGCATGGACAATAGTGCCCGCCGATCAGAACTGGTACAAAGAATTTTTGATTGCGTCACAGTTACATGCTTTACTTAAAAACCTAAATATGCAATTTCCAGGCATGAAGAAATAAGATATGGAAGGATAAAAGAGCCATTTCATCGAAAAAAAGTAAGGCACTTACAAAAACATTATTTTTACTTTTATTATAAATACTAAAATCAATTTTATGGGAATGTTTAAAGAATTTAAAGAATTTGC
>JAYVKT010000390.1:0-2998 GCA_043768195.1 Chitinophagaceae bacterium
ATAAAATCGTTCAGTTCCTTGTAACGGCTGCTGAAATCGGAAGCATTTTTAAAAAAGGAGCCACCCTTTCTGCTGCAATGGGTGGTTGCCAGGCAGAGATTGGTGTATCGTCGGCAATGGCGGCCGCCGGATTAACAGAATGTATGGGAGGAACGCAAAAACAAGTGATGATGGCTTCAGAAATTGCTATGGAACATCATTTGGGATTAACCTGTGATCCGATTGGTGGCTTAGTACAAGTGCCATGTATTGAAAGAAACACAATGGGTGCTATAAAAGCCATTACGGCATCTCAATTAGCATTGCAAAGCACTCCTGATTTTGCTAAAGTATCATTAGATGCAGTTATCAAAACCATGTGGGATACGGCAAAGGACATGAATTTTAAATATAAAGAAACTGCCGATGGCGGATTGGCGATTAATGTGCCGTTGAGTTTGCCCGAGTGCTAATTTTTGAAATCCTTTACAAGCCTTTTTAATATAGCCCACAGCTTTAAAGTCTCTTTATAATTAGCTGCCGGATACCCCAAAACAGTTTCGCCATCCGGAATGTCGTTTATCACCCCGGCACCCCCGCCTATCTTCACTCCATTACCAATGGTCACATGATCTTTTATTCCTGCCTGGCCAGCCATCACCACTCCATCTCCAAGTATTACAGATCCGGCAATTGCACAGTTGCCGGCAATTAAACACATTCTGCCTATCCGGCAATTATGCCCAATCTGAACAAGGTTATCAATCTTTGTTCCATCGCCAATAGTCGTAGCACTAAATTTTCCCCGGTCAATGCATGTGCCGGAACCAATTTCAACCGCATTGCCAATTATCACGGTGCCAATATGCGGAATTTTTACAATGCTTTTTCCATCTGCACCTGGGCGATAACCAAAACCATCACCGCCAATTGAAACATTCAGATGAAGGATGCAATAAGCACCTATTTGGCACCTTTCACGGATAACGGTGCCCGGCCAGATGATGGTGTTTTTGCCAATACTACACTCATCAAGGATGGTTACGTTTGGATAAATTGTAACGTTATTTCCAATTTTTACATTAGCCCCGATATAAACTCCGGCACCAATTTTACAGTCATCACCAATGGAAGCTGTTTTATGTATTACAGCAGATGGGTGAATACCAGTATCAAAAACAGGTGGCTCGGGAGTGAATAGTTCAAGCACAAGGGCCATTGCCAAATCCACATTTTTAACTTTGATGAAGACCCGGTTTTCTCCGGGTTCAATAGCCAGTGTTTCATCAATAAGTGCTGCCGCAGCCTTTGAGTTATTCCAAAGAACGGCAAATTTTTTATTTCCGATAAAGGTGATATTGGTTTCACCAGCCATTTCTATATGTTCAGCACCAGTAATCCGATGAGTAGTGTTGCCACTTAAAGTGCCTTTTACTGCTTCATTAATTTCTTTAATGGTAAACGATTTCATAGTTGCCGTCAGTTATTAATTGTTGTAGGGGAATAATGGGTTGAAGTTAAGAACTAATGCCCATCTCCAGTAGAAACAGGTTTCCGGGTAGTGCCTCAGTTTGAAATTTTCTACCACAATAGAAGCATAGATTTCACATAGTGGCCTATGTGTTTTGCCTATGTTATTTATGTTGCTATGTGGTTCAATAATCTTCATTTATACAGTTAAAGTTCAAACTGAGGCACTACCCAATTCCCGGTTTGTAATCCAAGGAAATGATTTACTACGTATCTTACCTTGAAATATCCCCACCATGAGAAAGCTTGTGCTGCTTTTTACATTATTCCTGTTTTCTTGTTCTGTCTTTTCTCAGCAATTTGGCGGAAACCCTCCTTCTCATAAGTGGAAACAAATTAATACGGATTCGGCCAGAATTATTTTTCCGGTGGGAATGGATAGCCAGGCAAACAGGGTATCATCCATTATTCATTACCTCGCAGCTGAAAGACCAGTTTCTCTTGGCAATCAGTTAAAGAAGATTAACGTGGTGTTACAAAACCAAACTACTGTTCCTAATGCTTATGTACAGTTAGGTCCTTTTCGCAGCGAATTCTTTTTAAACCCGGTGCTCAATAATTTTCAGGAAGGCGGCATTAGTTGGGCCGATCAACTGGCTGTACATGAATATCGCCATGTGCAGCAGTTTAATAATTTCAACAATGGGTTGAGTAAACTGATGCAAACACTCTTTGGCGAAGAAGGGTATGCCCTTGCAATCAATGCTTCTATTCCAGATTGGTTTTACGAAGGTGATGCCGTGTATGCAGAAACAGTACTTACAAAGCAGGGCAGGGGCAGGCTGCCGCTATTTCTTAATACTTATCCATCCATATGGCAGGCACAAAAAAAATATTCATGGATGAAACTGCGTAATGGGTCATTGAAAGATTATGTGCCTAACCATTACAATCTTGGTTACCTGCTGGTAAATTATGGAAGGGAAAAATATGGTGAAGATTTCTGGACTAAAGTAACCAAAGATGCCAGTGCTTATAAAGGGTTGTTTTATCCATTTCAGTCAGCCATTAAACGACATGCAGGAATAGATTATAAAACATTTCGGGAGCAGGCATTTGAATCATATAAAAAGAATACAACACAAACTTCTGTAAGCAAGGATGAGTATGTTTTTCCTGTTAAGAAAGGATTTGTAAACAATTATTACTTTCCATATGCTGCGGGCAGCGATTCTTTACTTTACTTGAAGACGAGTTATCGTCAACGCCCCACTTTCTATATAAAAGATGCAAACGGTGAGCATAAGTTGAGGGTAAAGGATATTTCAATTGATGAACAATACTCCTATCGTAATGGTAAAATAGTTTATGCGGCGTATGAAAAAGATGCCCGTTGGGGCTGGAAGGATTACAGTGTTATAAAAGTGCTGGATGTGCAAACGGGGCAGCAAAAAAAACTGACAAGCAAAACAAAATATTTTACTCCTGATATTTCTGCCGATGGTTCTAAGGTGGCAGCGGTACAGGTAGATGTGAATGGCAGAAGTGA
>JAYVKT010000391.1:0-2886 GCA_043768195.1 Chitinophagaceae bacterium
TCCCAGCTAAAGTCGGAATTGGTAACATTATAATTATTTCTTTCCTTTTCAATTTGTTCAACTCCCACTAATTGTCCTGAGTAATAGCCTGCCATTCTGCTCAAAGGTCCTAACTGTATAGCAATGTTTGAAAGCTCGGCTCCATTTAAGAAAAGGCCGGCATCAATTGCATCCGGCGTAAGCTGGTTGGGGTTGTTATTAACGTCTTCTACCAGCTTTTGACAGCCAGACAATGCAACGATTATGAAGGCGGCAATAAAATATTTTTTATATAATGATTTCATAACTGTTCTGATTTAAAATGTTACCTGAAGATTTAATAAAAATGACTTTGTTCCGGGGTTGTTGAAATAATTCATACCATAGGCATTACTTACTCCATAATTATTAGTTTCCGGATCAACACCTTTCAATTTTGTCCAAAGAATTAAATCCCTTCCGGTAAATGAGAGTTTGATGGAATTGAATACTATTTTTTTCGACAGTTGAACTTTCGAAAACGTGTAACCGAGTGCCACATTACGAAGCTTTGTCCAGGTGGCATCTTCAATATAAAGGTCATTGACCTTGTTAAAACCTAAACCGCCGCCACGGCCGGTGTACCAGGCTTCATCCAGCAATACATTACCGGCACCGAAATTGGCTATATTGCCCCGAAGGGTTGTGCCGACGGCAAATGTTGCCCCGTTTACATTTTTTAAAGCTTCTGATAGGGTAATTTCATTGGCCACATCGGCATGGGTACCAAAACCATAAAGTGTAATTCTTGTACGGTTTATATAATCTCCTCCATTTGAATGTTCAAATAAAAAGCTGAAATCAAATTTCTTCCATTTAAACTCCATTCCTAAACCGCCTCGCCAATCAGGATTGGGATCTCCAAGCACCCTGCTTTTTGTATCTACTTGCGGGAATCCGTTTGCATCTAAAGACAATTTACCATCTGTACTTCGTAAAGTGCCGGGGATATAAAATGAACTCATTGGATATCCTTTTACAGCTTTAGACGTTCCGCCAATATCCACCGTTTCTGTTCCAGCAATATCTTCCACTTTATTTTTATTGGCGTTAAAGTTTGAATTGACAGATACTTGAAAATCCTTCGTTTTTAAAATTTTAGCAGTAAGATCTATTTCAACACCTTTATTAGAAATTTCAGCAGCATTCTTGTAATTAAAATTATATCCTGAGCTTGGGTTTGCTTTTACTGCAAACAACACATCTTTTGTTTTATTATTGTACCAGGTGATACCAAGCCCGATTTTATCTTTAAAAAACCGCATATCTGTCCCTACTTCATACTCTGTTTTTACTTCAGGACGCAAGTCGGGATTTCCACTTTCACCACTGATTAAATAAGCTCCCCCAAAGGTTGAAAAACCTGAGGTTACCAATGTCTCAAACTTATAAGGCGAAGGTTGTATGCCTACCTTCCCATAAGATGCCCTGAATTTTCCAAAGCTTATTATTTTGGATTTAAACAGATCGCTGAATTGCCAGGCCACATCAGCAGATGGATAGAAAAAAGTTCCTTTAATAGTTGATGCCGCTTCAAATGTGCCGGATGCGCTTACAAACAACTGATCAAATAAATTAAAGCCTAGTATCCCAAAGCCACGGTTTGATCGTATATGAATAATTTCCTTGCCCCATGATGTAGCAGCCTGGTCCGGATTAAGAATTGTTGATTGAAGCGGGCTGTTCACAGCAAAAGGGCTCAAAACATTAGAATTGGTATTTCTTTTACGATCATTATAATTTACTCCTACAGTAGCAGTAACACCTACATTCTTGTTAATGTCGTGACTGGCCCTTACAATAGCATCAAAATTCATTTCTCTGCTGGTAATATCATCCTTTTCCCATCTGCCTAAACTTCTCAATGCACTTGATGAACCAATAGGGAAAAACGTACTTCTGTCGTCGTTATAATAATCAAGACCGCCACGTACTGTTACACTCAGCCATTTAAGCGGATCATATTGCAGTTCGGGAGAAATAATAAACCGGTTTACTTCAGTATTTGATTTCTGCTCATTAATTGTCCATAACGGGTTATTATAATCCGGGCTCTGGTTTTCACCAATCTGTCTCCTGTACATTCTCTGTCTGCTCGGAGTTGCGGTACCATTGGCCGCTACATAAGTGCCTTTATAATCTGTAATATCAAAATCCGGAGCATTGCGCAGCAGACCTAACAAAATACCATTGCTATTATCTCCCGCCTGTGCAATGCGGTTAGACTTCGTATTTGTATAAGTAATTTTATTATTCCAGCTAAATTTTTCTGTGAGCTGAACTTTGGTATTTAGTCTCATATTCTGCCTGTCATAATCAGAATTTCTGATGATTCCCTCCTGGCTGAGATTTCCATAACTAAAAAAGTAAGAAGCATTTTTGCCACCTCCGCTTATAGAAATATCATGCTCACTGTATTTACCGGTTTGAAATACCTTGTCATAGTTTTCTTTAAGATACGTTTTCGTAGAATTTTTTGTAGTTATAGGGTATATTTTGTTTCCGGTAATATCAGAGATAAAGTAGGCTCCGGCTTGATTGACTACATCGTCTGTACCTGATCTGTTAGCAATTTTATCACCCCAGGAACCCTGAGCAGTAGCATTCCATACACCACCTGTGCCCTGACCATACTTATCCTGCAAAGGGGTAAAAACATTTATCTTATCAAAGGATTGTGTAAATGAATACTGTATTACAGGTTTTTTCCCAAAAGCTCCGTTTTTGGTAGTAACTATTATAACTCCATTTGCGGCCCTGGAACCCCACAAGGCAGCAGCAGAAGCTCCTTTTAATACCTGAACGGATTCTATATCGTTGGGATTAATATCATCAAGCCTGGACTGCTGGCTTACATTAATATTTCCA
>JAYVKT010000392.1:0-2701 GCA_043768195.1 Chitinophagaceae bacterium
GTTCTCAATCCTTTTCCTCACTGCTGCGGGTAACTGAGCTTGCCGAGGTGTCGAAATGGGCTACCAGCATAGTGCTTGACTGTGAATTAGTTGTAAGAAATATCATTGATTCTTCATGAATCCATGAGTTAAAATTCATGAATCCAACGCCTTGATTTTTCTACTCGGTCTATTAACAGGAACGACTGTTTTTTTTCGGGTGAGTTACTGCGTTTTATATTCCCTTATTTCACCTCACCAACATCACCGTCCCGCCTCTTTCCAAGATTTTCCCGTCTGCAAAGACCGCTTTGAGGGTATAAGTATAAGTGCCTTCGGGTGCGGGTTTTCCGTTGATTGTGCCGTTCCATCGGTCGGAGAGGTCGGAGAATCGGGTGATGGTTTTTCCCCAACGGTCATAGAGGGTGAGGGAAAACTGGGTGATTCCTGTTCCGGATGCGAAAAAGAAGTCGTTTTCGTGGTCGTTGTTGGGGGTGAAAACGTTGGGGAGGTAAAGTCCCGGACATTCTTCTCGTATAAAAATCGTGTCTGAGCCTGAACAATCGCCAGCGTTTAATACTTCAAGGGTAAAAAGCCCTCCAGTTAAAATCCGGATTTCTGGGGTAGTTTGTCCGGTATTCCAAAGATAACTTTCAAACTCACGCTGTGCTTTGAGAAGAATTTCATTACCCGGGCAAATTACCGTATCTGAGGGTAAAAATCCCGATGGCGTGGGATATACCTCCATAATCCGGAATGAATCTGTGGCAGTACAGCCGTTTGTATCCTGAATTTTCACCCAATATATACCTGTTTCTGTTACACTCAAATTAGGGGTATTCAAAGCCGGATTTCCATTCCATTCATACAAAACCATGTTTGCAGGAGCAGTAAGGGTAAGCGTTTCCCCTTCGCAAATGCCTTTGTCTTGTCCTAATTCTATTGCAGGAGGAGAAAAAACGATTAAATTCGTAGTAATCACGCTGTCGCAGCCGTTTTGAGAAGTAAAAGTTACCGGATAAATGCCTGTTTCTCCTACGGATTGACCGTTCGGAAGAAGGTAGCTTTCGCCCCTGCAAATATGGGTAAGGATGGAGTAGGAATATGCGGGGAGAACGGTTAAAGCTGTAATAATCAGGCTGTCGCATTGATTTACCGACTGAAATTTTACACCATAATTTCCAGACTGGGTTACCGCTATTCCGTTGGGAAGAAGGTAGCTTTCTCCCTGACAAATCGTTGCGGTTATCGTATCAGCATAGAGGGGATGTACCGTTAAAACGGTGGTAATTACGCTATCGCAACCGTTTATGGTGCTGAGCGTCACGGGATAAGTGCCCGATTGAGTTACGGAAGCCCCATCCGGAAGAAGATAAATCCCATCATTGCAAATCGCAGCTTGAACCGTATCTGCGTACACCGGATAAACTGTCAGATTCGTATAAATTACACTGTCGCAGCCGTTTACGGAACTCAGGGTTACGGGATAAGTGCCTGACTGAGATACAGAAAGTCCATCCGGGAGAAGGTAGTTTTCTCCGGCACAAATCCCTGCATTTACGGTATCAGAATACAAAGGATAGACCGTAAGAATGGTAGTAATCACGCTGTCGCAGCCGTTTGCGGAACTCAGGGGCACGGGATAAATCCCCGGCTGGGTAACGGAATTTCCATCCGGAAGCAGGTGGCTTTCGCCGTTGCAAATCCCAACCTCCACGGTATCGGAATAGACAGGATAATGGCTTAATATTGTGATGATTGTGCTGTCGCAGGAATGAATGCTTTGTAATATTGTGCTATAGGTTCCCGGATTGGTTACCCAAAGGCTATCCGGCAGTAAATAGCCGTCTCCAACACAAAACCAGCCCTGAATTGTGTCCTGATATACGGGATAGATTGTGTGATAAGCGGTATCTCTAAAAATAATATTCCCCAATGTATCTGTTACCGTAAAAAAGTAGGCTCCGCTATCCGCAGCTGTTACCCCCAAAACACTATCGGTAACCTGACTGGAGTAAAACCCATTAGGCCCTGACCATTCATATAATACACTATCCGAACCAAAGAAAACGCCGTAAAGCCCCAAATCTGACCCAATACAGCCTTTGCTGCCGGTTACAGATAAACCTATATATTTGCCCTGGACGAAGGTGGGGAGTCCAAGTAAATTATTGTTAAAAAGAGTTACTGCGTTGGACTGCGGATTACTTGCTGCTCCTGCAAGATTAGGATTATTAATTACATCAATTCCTATTGGGATTGATGACATAACAGTAACATAAATTTTATTGTTGGGTGCAATTTGTAAAGAATGTGGTAGAGATGTGTTATATATTGGAGTGATAGAGCTAATAATTGCAGCAACACTAGGAGCAAATACATCTACTTGATATACTGAACCATAAGAAGATGATATATATAAGTATTGTCCTGATTCAGAAAATTCGACTCCATAAGGGTATATGATTTGGGCATTATTAAATGAAATTACATTACTCAAGCTCCCTGTTGAGTTATCAAAATCAAAAATTTCCACTACTCCCGCCGTATTTGGATTGTTCGTAGTATTATATAAGCCAGAATTAGCAAGAGCTAGTTTATTTCCAAGAGGTGAAAATTTCATATATCCTATACCTGGATTAATAAAACTATTGGTTAATGTTGCAAATGAACCTATGCTTGAGTTGATTGGGGTTAGGTTTAAGCCCGATGCAGTAAGTTC
>JAYVKT010000393.1:0-10991 GCA_043768195.1 Chitinophagaceae bacterium
CCTACTCGTTTGGCTTTTCGGTATTCGCCCCTGTTTTTGGGTTCAGGTCTCCCTGTTTATAAATAATAAAACTAATATAGGCACTTTTTGTAAAAATGAAACAGGCAAAGGGATTTTTTTTTTGAACTGATTAGTAACAATTGCCTGAAAAGGTGGTGTGCAGGCTTGTATAGGTGGGTAATGTGTTGTGTTTAAAACCCGCAAGTAAAGGCAGAAAGTGATTGAGAAAATCTTGAGTATTTTTAGCAGGGTACCAGCAATGTTGCGGTTTTTCACCCGGATACCGGATTAAAACAATTTCTCTGCCTGTTACGGGTTCTTAGTTATGACAATTAAAAGAGCTCAATGTTGGGGGTAATTATTTACTTACCAGTAAACCCGATAAGCTGGGCAGAGAGTATTCAATAAAATTTATACTAATAAAGGGTACCAATAGAGAACGGATTAGGTTTCTTCAACCAGGGTATCAGATTTTATTAAGCTCTCCGCCGCTTATCAGGACGACGTTGAATATCTTGTATTAAAAATTATCTTATTTCAAAATTGCCGGCGGCAGTTTCTTCATCGCCGTTAAAAACACGGTACACATAAGTGCCCCTGGAAAGGCCTGTTATCCTGTAATGATCTTTTTCTTTCATTTTATAATGATGCACAAGGCTGCCTTCCACATCAAACACAAAAAAATCAATCTCCCGGCCATCATTTTCTTTGGCCACCACATGCATATCCCTTTTAAGAATGTCAGGATAAATTTTTACTGAACTGTTATTCAGCGAAGCGAATGTTTTTGCTTTTACTTTATTTTTTTTAGCTGGTTTATCTTCTTCAGGGCCATTTGCAGTTATGCGAAATTTTCTAAAGGGCTCTCCTTCTGCAAATACAGGTTGTGCGGTAAACATACCGGCACTAACACTTAATGCAAGGATCTTTTTGAAATGATGTTTGGTAAATGTTTGTTTCATGGGGGTTCGGAGTTTTAGGGATGGGTATTAATGATTAATAAAAAACAGGACATTTTAGTTGCTTGCTACGGGCATCTATGCCACCAATCCTCCAGCCAAATCTTAAGATGCTAGAAAAGTAGGCATCGTTTTCTTTAGGGTCGCCTCTTTCTGCAAACTCTTCATACGGACGGGTGGCCGGAAATGAGTAGGTGCCACGATAGTATAGCCTTCTTGCTTTTACCGCATCGGTGGCTGATAAATACTGGTCAAAATAAATCGGGTCGATATAATAATTATTACTCACATCATCCACATAGTCGGTAAATAATTTGCGGTGCAAAATTTCAAACCCTATGTAAGCATTTTCTTTTATGTAGTACTTGAAACCAACACCACCCAATATATTCTTTTGAGTCAGTTTATATGGTTTGCTATCGGGGTATTCGGCAAAGCCTTGCCCTTCTAAACGCAACGGTGCTGTTTTTACCCAACTGCCATCTGCATCTTTTGTTTCTGGATCGAAATGGTACATGCCAAACCCAGCCAAAAAATAGGGTCTTAATTTTCCTTGCAGTCCATCATATTTTTCCAGGAAATAAGTAGGGTATATTTCAATGGCCGCATACACTTCACTTATTTTCGATTTGAAACTCAGGTTTCTTTCCCGGCGATCCATTTCTGCACCACCTTTACTGGGTGCCTCTGCATCATCACCTTCTAAGTAGCCAAGGTTACCTGCTATCCGAAGGCCGATAAATTCGGTTGGATAATAATTCAGGTAAAGGCCTTTGTTCAATTTGGTAAGCGGAAGGTCGAGATCTTTAATAAATGTTTTTCCCGGACCTGCGCTGCCGCCGAGGTCGCCAACAAAAAACATAGGACCTATTCCAAGGCCAAGTTCAAGCTTACCATTTCGGGTGCTGATGGATTGTGCGTTGCTTTGAATAGAAAAAAAAGCAAACAGGCAAATAAGTACGGATGATCGTACTGTAAGTACAGTTGTTCTCATTGGTATCGGATTTCTGGTTATTCTACTATTGGATTTCGGAACTAAAGTAGAAAAAGAAAAAAGTACTGGAAGAATGAATGGCCGTTTTTTTTAAAAAAAACGGGCAATGAAAGTTGTTCTACTTGGGGGTTCTACGAAAAGGGCTGCGGTTTCACCATTTCTACATGTTCTATATTGTCTTCGAGGTACACATCACCCGTTTGCTGAAAGCCCAGCGAAGTGTAAAATTTGAGCAGGTATAGCTGTGCACCTATTTTGATGGATGTTTCACCAAATAATTTATATAACTCCGCTATAGATTTTTCCATCAGTTTTCTGCCAATTCCCCCTCCTCTTGCTGATGGTGAAGTAACCACTCTTCCAATGGACGGTTCTTCTGCATAGGCTATACCCGGTGGTAATAACCGGGTGTAGGCAATCAATTTATCATTCTGCCAACCCATAAGGTGCCAGGAATTTTGATCTTTGTTGTCAGCATCCTGGTAAGCACAGGTTTGTTCCACTACAAATACTTCATTTCGTAACTGCATGATGGTGTACAATTCATCCGGCAGCAGGTCGTCAAATTTTTTTAATATCCAATTCATACTCCGGTGGGTTAATAATTGTATTTATCCTTCCATAAATTTTTCAAAAATTTTCTAAGCTCTTCTTCCCTTGCATTCTTACCGGGGTCATAAAATTTTTTGCCCGAAATTTCTTTTGGTAAATACTCCTGCGGCGAAAAATTATTTTCATAACTGTGAGAGTACTCATAGCTTTTACCATAATCTAAATTTTTCATCAGTTTGGTTGGCGCATTGCGGATATGCAGGGGTACGGGTAAGTCGCCGTATTGTTTAACCGCAGCCAAAGCTTCACCAATAGCGGCCACTGCTGCATTACTTTTTGGCGATGCCGCCAGGTAGGTAACACATTGCGAAAGAATAATACCTGCTTCGGGGTAGCCAATTTTATTTACTGCATCAAACGAGGCATTTGCCATAATCAAAGCAGTAGGGTTGGCATTGCCAATATCTTCGCTGGCCAGAATTACCAGCCTGCGGGCAATAAATTTTACATCTTCACCACCTTCAATCATTCTTGCCAGCCAGTAAACGGCTGCATTAGGATCGCTGCCACGTATAGATTTTATAAAGGCCGAAATAATATCATAATGCTGCTCACCACTCTTGTCGTACAGGGCAATTCTTTTTTGTGCTACTTCCATCACAAGTTTATCTGTAATTATTACCTCGTTCCCTGAAGCATCGCAAACAATTTCAAGCAGGTTCAGTAATTTTCTTCCATCACCACCAGAAATATTCAGCAGTGCAGCTGTTTCATTAAGTTCAATTTTTTTTTGTTGAAGGTGTTCATCTTTGGCAATCGCCATCTTAAGCAGTTCGATAAGATTTTCTTCTTCCAATGTTTTTAAAACATAGACCTGGCAACGGCTCAGCAAGGCGCTGTTAATTTCAAAAGAAGGATTTTCAGTGGTGGCACCAATTAAAGTAATGATTCCTTTTTCTACTGCTCCCAGCAAAGCATCCTGCTGGCCTTTATTAAACCGGTGAATCTCATCAATAAATAAAACAGAACCGGGTAGGGTTTTTGCTTGTTCGATTATCTCCCTTACTTCCTTTACCCCTGCGCTGATAGCACTTAGTTGAAAGAAAGGAACATTTAATGTATGTGCAATGATATTAGCAATGGTTGTTTTGCCAGTGCCGGGTGGCCCCCAAAAAATCAATGAGGGTATCTTTCCATTTTGTATGGCCGTTCTGAGAATACTGCCCTTGCCAACAAGATGCTCCTGCCCCAGCAACCCGTCTAAGGAATTGGGACGAATCCGTTCAGCCAAAGGCACACTTGTATTCATATTGAAATAAAAAGGCCTTGATTTCTCAAGACCTTTGTAGCCCGTACGAGATTCGAACTCGTATCACCACCGTGAAAGGGTGGTGTCCTAACCCTTAGACGAACGGGCCGTCCTTCAATCCACTCAGGATGAAATTTTAAGGGACGGCAAAGATAGCCTTGCCATCTTTTTTAGCCAAATGTTTTTGTCTTTGTTTTCAACAGTACATCTTTCTCCGTGTTACTGCAATGGCCTTTTTGGTGAAATCTGATACAGTTAAACACATCCGGTTTTATTACCTTCGCACCTCTTTTATCAGCCAAAGCTTTTTCGAAGGCTGAATTATTAAATTAAAATGTCAAATAAAATGAGCACAGTTAAAGTAGCTATTAATGGCTTCGGTCGAATCGGTCGCCTGGTTTACCGCCAGATTTATAAAATGGAAGGAATTGATGTAGTAGCCATCAACGATTTGACCAGCCCTGCGGTACTGGCACACCTCTTGAAATATGATAGTGCACAAGGCCGTTTTGATGCTGATGTAAAAGCCACCGACGATTCTATAGTTGTAAATGGTGATACGGTAAAAATTTATGCTCAGAAAGACCCTTCACAAATTCCGTGGGGAAGTCATGATGTGGATGTGGTAATTGAAAGCACTGGCTTTTTTACAGATAAGGACAAAGCTGCCGCCCATATTGCAGCCGGAGCTAAAAGAGTAGTTATTTCTGCACCTGCCACCGGCGATTTGAAAACAGTAGTTTTCAATGTAAATCATAACATACTCGATGGCAGCGAAACAATCATCTCTTGTGCGTCTTGCACAACCAATTGTCTGGCTCCCATGGCCAAAGTGCTGAATGATAAATATGGTATTATAACCGGTATCATGACAACCATTCATGCTTATACCAATGATCAAAATACATTAGATGCACCACATCCAAAAGGTGATTTGCGCCGTGCAAGGGCTGCTGCGGCTAATATTGTTCCTAATACTACAGGTGCTGCAAAAGCAATCGGCCTGGTATTGCCAGAATTAAAAGGAAAATTAGATGGCAGTGCACAAAGGGTGCCTGTTATTACCGGTTCGCTTACAGAACTGACATCTATTCTTGGCAAAACAGTAACCGCAGAACAAATTAATGCAGACATGAAAGCTGCTGCCAATGAAAGCTTTGGATATACCGAAGATGAAATTGTAAGCAGTGATATTATCGGTATCCACTTTGGCTCCTTGTTTGATGCTACACAAACCAAAGTAATGACGATGGGCGATAAACAACTGGTAAAAACAGTAAGCTGGTACGATAATGAAATGAGCTATGTAAGCCAATTGGTGAGAACCGTAAATTATTTCGCCAAATTAATAAGTAAGTAATTTATTTTTTGTTTCTTGTACCGCAATGAACCGCCTGACAGGTTTGTTGCGGTATTTTCATTTTAAATTGACCTTATGAAGATTAAGAACATTGACGGGCTGTCGGCAGAAGATTTGCAACAGGAAGTAAAAAATGGCGGTAAGTTTGTTTATTACGCATTCACCATTTCTTTGATAGTTGTTACTTTTAGACGGACTTCAGGGGTTTATCTCGTTAGTGGCAACGAAAATGTTGTTGGCAAAGGATTGATTTATTCTCTTATATCAATGCTTTTTGGCTGGTGGGGTTTCCCCTTCGGCCCTAAGTACACCTTAGAAAGCATCCGTACTAATATGAAAGGGGGTAAAGATGTAACTGAAGAAGTAATGGCAACCGTTGCCGGCCATATATTATTCAGAGAGGCAGAAAAGCAAAAAGGCGTTCATCAATAATCATTCATTGTAAAAGGAGAACTATGTCAGCATTTTCAGCTTTTAATTTTAAAGGACAGAAGGCATTAATCCGGGTTGATTTTAATGTACCATTGAATGATAAGCTTGAAATTACTGACGACACCCGGATGAGGGCTGCCATTCCTACTATCAAAAAAATACTGGCAGATGGCGGCATGGTTATTTTAATGAGCCATCTCGGAAGACCGAAAGATGGCCCGGCTGATAAATACTCCTTAAAACATTTAATAAAACATCTTAGCGAATTGCTGGGCGGTGCCACAGTACTTTTTGCCAATAATTGTATTGGAGACCAGGCATATCTTACTGCCAGCATGATGCGCCCCGGTGAAGTATTATTATTAGAAAATCTTCGTTTTTATAAAGAAGAAGAAAAAGGTGATGAGGCGTTTGCAAAAAAACTATCTGCGCTGGGGGATGTGTGGGTAAATGATGCTTTTGGTACTGCTCACCGGGCACATGCTTCCACGGCTGTTATTGCAAAATTTTTTCCGGCAGAAAAAAGAATGTTTGGATTGGTGATGGAAGGTGAAGTAGCCAGTGCAGAAAAAGTTTTACATAAGGCAGAAAAACCTTTTGTCGCTATAATAGGAGGAGCCAAGGTGAGTGACAAAATTCTCATTATCGAAAACCTGCTGGAACGGGCAACTGATATTATTATTGGTGGCGGAATGGCTTATACTTTTATGAAGGCGCAGGGTGGCAAAATCGGAAATTCATTGTGCGAAGAGGATCGGCTGCAAACTGCAGCAGATATTTTGAAAAAAGCAGAAGCAAAAGGTGTTGCTATACACCTGCCTTCTGATTCTGTAATTGCAGATAAATTTGCCGCTGATGCACAAACTTCTGTTGCGCCAAGCAATAATATTCCTGACGGATGGATGGGCCTCGATATTGGCAGCATGGCCTGCGATCAGTTTGCCAATGTTATCAAACGATCAAAAACAATTCTCTGGAATGGGCCGATGGGTGTTTTTGAAATGCCCAAGTTTCAGCATGGTACTAAAACAGTTGCCGTTGCCATTGCAGAAGCTACCGAAAATGGATCTTTTTCATTAGTAGGTGGTGGCGATTCTGTAGCCGCCGTCAATCAATTCGGCTTTGCCGAAAAGGTAAGTTATGTTTCCACCGGTGGGGGTGCTATGCTGGAGTATTTCGAAGGGAAAGTATTACCCGGCATTGCCGCAGTGTCTGAATAGTGAGCAGTGTCTTACATCCCGAAAAGTGTCTGAAACCTTAACTATAATTTTCTCACTTCTATAACCCTGTCATTGTTTCCCCCATTACTGGTGCAGATATAAACTTTGCCGGCCGGTGAAACACAAACATCTCTCATTCTTCCATAATTGCCTGCAAAGTATTCTGTAGTTGAACTAATACCGGTATTCGAAGCATCTAATTTTAATTGATAAAGCCTCGATTCTTTCAATGCGACAAGCAGCAAAGAATTTTTCCATTGTGGTATCAGGTCGTTATTATAATAATCCAAACCACAAACGGCTATCGTCGGAGTCCATGCTTTTACCGGCTCTCTTACATTGTTGGCCGTACAAAAAGTTTGCTCGGCACCTGCATCACAAAAGCCAGGTACATTAGGCCAGCCATAATTTCTCCCTTTCTCAATAATATTCACTTCATCATCTGTGCTGGGGCCATGTTCAGAACTGTATAATATATTGTTGGCAAATACAAGACCCTGTGGGTTTCGATGCCCCAAACTCCAATACGGGTTGCCGGCCACAGGATTATCAGCAGGAATTGTTCCGTCAAGGTTCAATCTTAAAACCTTACCGCTGGTTGATGAAGTGTTTTGTGGCAATGCCTGGTTGGCGGCATCACCGGTAGTTATAAATAATTTTAAATCCGGAGTTATTATTAAACGGCAACCATTATGAATAGAAGCAGCAGCAATATTTTCAATTATTGTTACGGGGCTTGTCAGCGCTGTGCCGGAATAAGTAAATCGTACAATTTTTTCCTTATATCCGCCAGAATTATAATTATATGCTACAAATACATGAGGTGTAGTTGAAAAATTAGGATGTAGTACCATACCAAGCAAGCCACCCTCACCAGTTGCTACAACTTCGGAAATGGTATGCAATAATGTAACTGAGCCTGTCGCAGGGTTTATCCGGCTTATTTTTCCTCCCCGCTCAGTCATCCAGATAAAATTATCAGATCCCCATAAAATTTCCCATGGAAAATTTAATCCTGTAGCAATCACCGAATCTTTAATGGTAACTGAACCCGGAGTAACCGGGGTGGTAGTATCTTTTTTCTTGCATTGTGTGCATACAACAAGTACAATTAACGCAACAGCAGCAATATTTTTTGTTACACTCATAATAGCTGAATTTAGTTTGTTCGGCGCTAAAATCATGCCGCAGACCTGCCGGGTCTATAGGTTCACCGACATTATTATATGTCAAGCCGAAATTTTGCGCTATAGAACTGTCTAAAATACTAATTTTACTGCCTAATAAAAACTACTACAATGAAAGGAACCCGTAACATCATGTTATTATCTGTTGCAGCACTATTGCTTATATTTTTTGTGTGGGGCTGCAATGTCAGAAATGGTTTAGCAAGCGGCGAAACCGATATAAAAGGAAAATGGGGACAGGTGCAAACCCAGTATAATCGTAAGGCAAAACTTTATGAGAATGTCGTAAACACAATTAAAGGTGCTGCAACAAATGAGGATACTACCCTTATTAAGATTATTCAAATGAGGTCAAAAATTCCAACTATCAATGAATCATCTACACCTCAACAGGTGGCAGAGGCAGACCGGCAACTTAATGCAGTAGGACGATCTTCCCTTAATATTAATATTGAAGCTTATCCAACTTTAAAAGCTACTGATTTGTTCAGGGATCTGCAGGCTCAGGTAGAAGGAACAGAAAACCGTGTTACCGTTGCATTAAATGACTGGAATACTGCTATTACTAACTTTAACCAGAAGGTAGTAAGGTTTCCGGCTAATATGATAGCAGGCATGTTTGGGTATAAGCAAAAAGAAAACTACAAAGCTGCGGAAGGTGCAGAAGATACAAAAGTGGATTTCAGTAAATAATACACACTAATAGTTTTCTGTGAAAATATTTCCCTGGCAAAAAAGAAAATCTCTCTTCAATGAGGAGGATACCCGGCTTATTGTAAAAGCAATCCGCCATGCGGAGCAGCGTACCAGCGGGGAGGTAAGGGTATTTGTAGAAAGCCGGTGCAGTTGGATGGACGCTATTGACCGGGCAGCGGAAGTTTTTTTTACGTTGAAAATGGAGCAAACAGAACAGCATAATGCTGTGCTGGTTTACATTGCCTTGAAAGATCACCAGTTGGCGGTTTTTGGAGATAAGGGTATCCACAATAAAGTAGGCGCTGAGTATTGGAATAAGGTAGTTGCTGAAATGCTTTCCAGTTTCAATAAAGAAAACTATGCAAAAGGAGTTGCCGAATGTGTAATACAAATTGGTGATGCCTTAACAACCCACTTTCCGTTTGACCGGGACACTGATAAAAACGAACTGCCGGATAATATTGTATTCGGCAAGTAATATCCATGAAAAGATTTTTGATCATATTGGCCTGTCTTCTTTCTATTTGTGCCAATGCACAAATAGAAAAAGCAATTCCGTCAAGGCCAAACCCACCAAAATTGGTAAACGATTTTACCAAAACACTTACCCCTTATCAGATTGACGCATTAGAAAGTAAGCTTGTTGCTTACGATGATAGTTCTTCAAACCAGATAACGGTTGTTATAGTTAATACTACGGGTGATTATACCGTAAGCGACTTTGCATTTCAAATTGGCAGGCAATGGGGGGTAGGTAATAAGGAGAAAAATAATGGTATTGTACTGCTCGTTGCCAAAGCTGACAGAAAATTAAAAATTGAGGTTGGCCCTGGCCTTGAAGGTGCTTTGCCTGACGTTACAGCAAAACGGATTATCGAAAATGAAATAACCCCCAACTTCAAAGAAGGTAATTATTACCGGGGAATTGAAGAAGGAACGGAAGCTATTATAAAAGCAACAAGAGGTGAGTACAAAGCACCGGCCAATTATGGAAGCAAAAAGAAGAAAGGGATAAGTGTAAGTACTATAATATTTATAATTATTATTCTGATTGTAATTTTTAGCGGAGCCGGACCGGGTGCAGGCACTTATGTATCAAGAGGGGGTTTTGGTGGCTGGAGTGGCGGTGGCGGCGGCGGGTGGTCAGGCGGTGGTGGAGGTAGTAGCGGCGGCGGCTTTGGTGGTTTCGGTGGCGGTAGTTTTGGTGGTGGTGGTGCCAGTGGTAGTTGGTAAGAAAAATAATTCAATATAAAATAAGACTATCTCATTTTTTACAATGAGATAGTCTTATTTTATTAAATGACTATTGCTAAGCCCCTTTAGGGGTTTGGGGCAAACCCTTTTTTATCTTCTTCCGGCAATTTTGATTTTATATAATCAGCTAATTCTTTCAGCGCAACATTATTAGTATTCTCTTTTGCCTCTTTATCTTTCTTGGTTAAAATTCCTTTTAAAATCATTCCGTTTATAAAGGGGTCGGTCTGGTTTCTGAAACCCTCGGGAACCGCATCTCTGAATTTTACAATCTCATCCACCCCCCGCTTTACTTTTTCAGGATCTTTAATCGCAGATAGATAGGTACTGAGTGTGTTCAGCATCTGAAATTTTCCCTGACTCATTGGCATTTTTTCAAAATCACCAATAATTTTGTCCGCCATACTTTCATCGCCAGATTTTACAATCTCATTCATAATGGCTTCCTGCAAAATTCCTTTTGCCGGTTTGTCACTCAATTGTTTGGCCACAGCAGATCCTAATGCCGGATCTACTTTTCCTAACGCAGATAGAGCATTGCCAGCCACCGTATATGATGAATCATTGGTGGCAGCTTTAAATAAAGCTATGTAATCAGGTTTCTTATACTCACCCAATTTTTGAATAGCAGCAGCTCTTACAGTGGCATACTTATCTGTTTTGGCAAGATTCAGTAATACGGGTTCAAAATTTGTCTTAACCGTTTCTTTTCTCAGATCCGCCTTGCTGATAGCAAAATTTCGTAGCCCATGGTATTTATCTGTCAATGCTGTTTTTACCAACTCAATTGCTTTGGGGTCATCTAACTTTCTGGAAGCAAAATCAATAGCTTCTCTTCTGTCCATATAATTGCCGGCATATTTGTACTGATGGATATAATTGTCAAGTGTCTTATTATCTTTTTTAGTCCATAAGGTTGTTTTATCGCCATCCACATTTACAAGATCAGGCCGCTTTGAATAACTGAAGCTAAAAGTATCGGCGACATTTTTTGACAACACATTATAACGGACTTTATTCGGCCCGTC
>JAYVKT010000394.1:0-3738 GCA_043768195.1 Chitinophagaceae bacterium
ATTAGCCAGCATCTTATCACAATAATTAGATTCAAGAAAAACGGCATGGCACTGACTAAAATATTTGATCACCTGTTTGCAGGCATAGCCAATATCGGTGATAACGCCAACGTTAACATGGTTGCTGCTTATCATAAAACTATGTGGATCCTTAGCATCATGGCTTTTGCGAAAAGGAAGAACAGCCAGGCTGCCAATCATAACAGGTTTTGCATGGCGAAAAGAAACGATAAGATGCAGATCTACCGGTATGCGGCTATTTTCATGTGTGGCTTCAGTAATATATACCGGCAGTTGAAATTTTTTGGAGATGCCGGGCAAGCCGGTAATATGGTCGGAATGTTCATGCGAAACAAAAATAGCTTTCACTTTTTCCATTGCCAGCCCCAGTTGCCTCATTCGCTTTTCGGTTTCCCGGCAACTGAGCCCTGCATCTATCAGCACAGCTTCAGTATGGTTACCAACATAGTAACAATTTGCATTGCTGCCCGAATTAAGGGATGAAATAAAAAGCGACATAAGCCGTCAAAAATAAGGAGAGTAACAACAGTAACCGGAAAGAAAAAAATATTAACCATATTGTCTTCTTTTATCTGTGCTCTTTACTTGAAGGGTGGCGACAAGTCGTAGCCACATCTTTTATTCTTAATAGCAGTACCTGACACCCCATTAATTATTTCTGCATTCACTGGCTTATGTA
Source organism: Chitinophagaceae bacterium (assembly GCA_043768195.1). Lineage (GTDB taxonomy): Bacteria > Bacteroidota > Bacteroidia > Chitinophagales > Chitinophagaceae > JJ008. Next base: position 701 of record JAYVKT010000394.1, read on the forward strand.
TAAAGTAATTCCTCACGGCATATTGGTTACAGCAATACTTTGCAGATGTACAAGAAGGGGCTTCGCTACAGTTAATAATACTAAGTCTGCTTATAATAAGCAGTGAGTCAGAAATAGTTTATAAGAAAGGTAACCCATAAGAGAGTAAAAGATTCTATAACGATACCATAAAATTAGTAACTCATTTATAGCTATTGTATTCTTCAGTCTTGTATTTGTTAAAAGGTGCAACAACTTTTTACCTTTTAAAAATGGCAGTTACACCAAATGCCACCTAGTGCATTAACAAGTGCCGGCACTGTGGCACCATTTATGAAAACAGGGGTGTAGCTAATTGAATTATTCACTTCTAAAATTTATTATTATGAAAAAATCTACATTATTAATGAGTACAGCAGTTGCTTCTATGTTAGTATTTGCAGCTTGTAAGAATAATCAAACAACGGGCATCAATGGTGCTAACACAGATACAACTGGTTTAGCACAGTTTCAGCAATGGAAAGCAATGAATGCCCAAACGAATCAGGCGATAGCTAAAAAACAAAGTAGTAGAAAAAGTTCATCTGCTTTGAAAACAGGCTCACTGAATTCTTCTACTACCAATGCAGCAAAAGTGGAAAAGAAAAAAGGTTGGAGCAAATCAGCCAAGTATGCAGTAATTGGTGGTGCTGGTGGAGCGGTGATGGGAGCTATTATTAATAAGAAAAACCCGGTGAAGGGTGCCGTTATCGGTGGTGTAGTTGGTGGTGGCGGTGGATATGTGCTGGGCCGTTCACAGGATAAAAAAGACGGACGTATTAACTAAGTTTTTATTGAAAGACGAAAGACAGGAAAGATTATTATTACCGGCAGGTACATTACCTGCCGGTTTTTTATTTCGGAGTATGATAAAGTGGAATGAAGCCACACCGGCTTTTATACATTAAATCGAAACAGGTATTATTATTTTATCCATGCAGGACTTACAATTGTTGGCACTGTTACCCGTTCTGCTATCCGTCGGTAACGGTCGGCAAGGGTGCATAAATATTCCTGTGCCTTTGCAGCATAGTCTTTTAGCCCGGTGAGGCCGTCTATCTTCCACAGTTGCGTCAGGTGTGTTATTATATTTGCATAATCTAAAGTGGTGTAGATGCCCATTTTTTCTGTAATCAAAGAAAAACGATTGAACAGGCTGTCTTTTTTTGCATCATCCATCAGCAATGCCGGCATCGTTATCTGCTTCTTCATCATTTTTTCAAAAGCAAGTAAGGCACCATCAGGATCTGTTTCAAATATTCTCGACATAAATTTTTTATACGCCTTTTCATGCCGTGCCTCATCTCCTGCAATCGTTTTACAAATTCTTGATAATACATCATCCCCGGCTTTATCGGCCAGCTTTCCGGTATTTACATGAGAAATTTTGGTGGCCCTTTCCTGGAATGAAGTATAGATCATAGCCTGGTATGGATCCTGTTCTACTTTCGCATCAAAGCCATTTGTAATAAGATTATGAATGGTGATTTCTACTTCCTTCATATCAGCCCTGCCAGAGATATATAAGTATTTGTTTAGTAAATCGCCATGCCGGTTTTCCTCCGCAGTCCATGCCCTTGACCAACGAACCCAGCCATTATCACTGGCCATATTTCCATCGGCATTTATTCCTTTTAATAAGTTAAAAAAAGATTGATAGTTAGGTAGGGCTTCCTCAGTAATCATATTGCCGACTAATGAGCTAATCACTTCCGGAGGAATGGCATTGGTTCTCTTACGCAATTCTCCCACTTGTTCCATTGCATCTTCCTGTGCCATATCGGGTAAAAAATCGGTGGGTTGCCAGCATTGCTGCGGGTCTAATAGAAAATCATTGACAGCTTCTGTCGCCAAGCTTTCAAGACTGGCAACAATTTCTGCATTTTTAGTTAGTTCATTTGCACCGGGGTTCATAAATAATAATCTTATTAGTAATTAATTTTTCAAAGAATGGTTTTCTGTCTTTATGGTATCAATAAAATAGTAATTTGTTTATATCCGTATGGAGATATCAGGTAATTTAACCTTATTCTGTCTATTCTGCAGAAATTAGTGTTATGCATAATACTTTTTTATCAGCTATATTAAAGTGATAATACTTGTTACTGGCTGTAAATAATGATACAATTGAGTGTCTCCATCTTTTAAATGTGTTCTTCTTTATCAGGAAATTTTAAAAGACAATTACTGTGGGAATGCAAAATTTCGGTTTGTAATTGTTGAATTTTATCAGTTATAAATTCAACCTGATTTTGTGTATTCATACTACAAGTTTTAAGAATGCTGTATTGAACAGATAGAAATTTATGTACCAGTTATTTCACCTTTAATTCACTAAAAAATTGAGGAAAAAATTACCCGGATCAGATAAAAAGACTTGCAAAAATAGGGTTTCAGGATATATTGGGTTATTCTATGCCTATAAATAGCTTTTGTTGACAGAAATATTTTCAAGGTATAGTTATTGATTAAGACTTATAAAATAAAAATTAAAGCAACATGATTAATCAAAAACAGTTCGGCGTATGGATGGATACACATCAGGCCACTATAGCAGGAAAAGAAAATGCTGAAACCGGGGAATTGCTAATAATAGCACATATAAAAGGACAAGAAGTTACACAGAATTCCAGCGAAAAAAATGAGAACAATGATAAACGAACACTGAATGCCAAATTTTTTAAAGAAATTGCTAAGCACCTGCAAAATGCTACTCACCTGCATGTAACTGGCACAGGGCAGGCGCAGGAACAGTTTATTCATTACCTGGCAGATACACCGCAGTTTAAAAATGTAAAAACAGAAGAGTCTACTTCTAATAAAATGAGCGATGAAAAATTACTGATCTTTTTTTCAGAGAAGCTGAATTAACTATAGGCGGCCAAATATTTTTTTATTTACAAATAGATAAAATGCATCTCAACGAAAGTCTGGATTGCCTTTTTAATGGTTGCTATTATTTAGTTTACTTCGGGTTGCTTCTGCAATTGATTTACTACTGAGATTCACTATCGCAACCC
>JAYVKT010000395.1:0-5795 GCA_043768195.1 Chitinophagaceae bacterium
ACATGATATGCGGGGTGGTAATAAATTTTGTATAGCCCAATTCCATCATCCCTTTTATCAGCTTCAAAGTGGTCGCCATGTCAGGCGAACCATCATCAATGCCCGGCAACAAATGGGAGTGCATGTCAGTTTTCAGTATGCTGAGATCTGGCTTAGTGTAAGCTTTTGATTTGGAGAAAAGTCTGAACATTTTAAATGAATGGCTAAAATTACATATTTAGTGACTGGCTGGATCCTATTAAGACTAAAAATTTCTTTTAGGCAGGGAAGGAAAAATTTTATAGACCAGCTTACTGTTGGGAAAAACTATATACCAGGCTGTCAAAAACAATATCATAAAATCGGTATAAAAATTCTGGTGCTGCTGATACCATATCTCCAAGGCTCCTTTATGTGGCGAAATTATTTGCCGGTAACACTCATGCGGTGGCAATTGACTTTGTGTTATTATTAGTTCTTCATCCCGGAAAACAATAGAGCCAATACCCGTAAGGCCGGGATGGACATCATAAACCCTTGCTTTCATTTCATCTGAATACCTGTCAAACCCGGTTTTCATTAATGGCCGGGGCCCAACGAACGACATATCGCCTATCAGAATATTTAGTAACTGTGGCAATTCATTAAGTTTGCTCTGACGTAAAAATTTTCCTACAGGTGTTATCCGGGGGTCTTTTCTTACCGTCACATCACCCAGCCCCATGTTCGGACTGTTTTTCAACATGGTGGCAAATTTAAAGATGCCAAATAATTTATTCTTATAACCCACTCTTTCCTGTTTGAAAAGAACTTCATGTTCACCAGTGAGCAATAATAAAATTACAATCGGAATAAAAACCGGCAGCAGGATTACAAAAGCTATCAGTGAAAAGATGATGTCGAAAAAACGTTTGATAAGTTTATACATACAGTTAATCTATAATTTCTTTGCCGTTGGTTTTAATTTATTGGTTTAATTTTTGGAGGTTTGATTCCCTTATTTCGCATTAAGTCCCGTACTTTCCTTTTCCAGCTTGCTCTTGCAAGTACCCATTTTTTACTTGAAGGCAACAGTAGTAATCTGTCGGTTGAATGAGAGGGTCTTTGCGGTAATGCCGAATAATTAGTATCATCAAATTTCAAGAGTAAAGACATGTCATCTAATGGATTTGGATCGTCGTCAAGATCAAACAAACATTTATGCGCTGCGGCTTCTGTTGCTTTTCTTTTAGTTTCCAAAAGGCCCCATATAACCTCCAGATTTATTTTGTCTGTAATTAAATCAAGATCATAAACGTCCTTGTTAGCCTTCCGGCTACTAACACTCATTAATTTCATCACCCCGATATCCTCCACAGACAACACATTAACTCCGTTCAGCATCTCAATTTCAAATAACCGGTAAATGTTTTGAATAAACTCTACTTTAATATTTAATCCGCCTTTATGTATTAATGCCCTTAAAAAGCAATACTGATTGCCAGACTCTTCATTAATAATGTCACAAAATTTTAATTCTTGCTGGTACTTATTCTCAAGAATTGCTTTAATTTTTTGAAACCCCTCTTTACCAATTAATTTATCCGAAAACAAATCAATATCGTCAGAAAGCCTATGATTAAAACGTATAGCCAGATTAGTGCCTCCCGCCAACCCAAAACCAGGAGCAAATGCAAGAGATTGCAATTCAATAACTAATTCTCTAATTTGATTATTTACTGCTTCCACTATGGATTTATTTCCGGGAAAACCTGAAAAATTCAGGTATTGAATACCGCTGTGCTACCATAGCACATACTTCATTACTAATAAACTCTTTTGTATGCTGCAATTGAGTTGAAATTGTTGTAGCTGTATAGAATTTTTCTAATCGTTTAATATCGTCTTCAAAGGTTGCCTTATTAGTCATATATAATGCCCGTGGAATAATAATATCTTCATCGTCATGAATATCAAGGGAATTAATATCCATATCCCAAAAGAGATGTTTCGGAAAAATTGATGCTATGTTTACTTTGTCTGCCACGTATCAAATTTACTAATTTTAAGTGAAATGCATTTTGCTGAATCCTTATATGAAAAACTGCACTTTACTATAAAGGTTTATCCGATTGCGGCTTTAATTTCCTTTACTACTGTTGCCAGTTGTTCGTCAGTAATATTGGTGGAACTTGGAATACTGAGACAAGTGCGGTAAATATAATCTGCATTGTCAGTTTTCTGAATATACACACAGTCTTTATACATCGGCAATTTATTCATCGGCATCCAGAAACGGCGGCTGAGAACATTATTAGCATTTAGATGATCGAGTAACTGTTGCTGCTTATCTGTCTGAATAGTAACTAACCAGGCATTTGTTTCTACATCCGGCAGTTCTTGTTGAAAACGAATGTCGCCAACTCCTGTCAATTCTTTTTTATAAAAGGCTGTACATTCTCTTTTTCTTTTTATAAAAGTGGGAAGCTGTTCCATCTGCCCTACTCCAATTGCCGCCAGCACATTTACCAGCCGGTAATTATACCCCACTTCATCATGATAATATTCATCAGAACTGGCTTTTGCCGTAGTGGTAATATGTTTGGCATGTTTAGCCAATGCTTCATCATCTGTTACAATAACGCCACCGCCACCGGTTGAAATAATTTTGTTACCATTAAAACTAAAACAAGCCAGCGGACTAAACTTACCGGCACTTTTCCCTTTATAAGTAGTGCCCAAAGCTTCCGTGGAATCTTCAACGATTGGTAATGGATACTTTTTTACAATCGCAAGAAAGCGATCCATATCACACATATTGCCTAAAATATGAACCGGCATTATAGCTCCGATATAACGGCCGTCTTTTATATAGATCAAACGTCCATCCTTTTCATCGGTTTCGTTTTCCAAAAATTCTTCGAGCAAGTCCAAATCCATTTGCCATAAGTTCGGATCAGCGTCTATTAATAATGGCTCTGCTCCGACATATTTTATAGAATTAGCAGAAGCAACAAAAGTGAGGTTAGGCAAAATCACATAATCACCCTGCTTTACTCCTGACAAGAGCAAAGCAATATGCAAAGCAGCAGTTCCATTAACAGCAGCTACGCCATATTTAGCTCCTGCAAAATCAGCAACCATTTGCTCAAACTTTGTAACATAAGAACCTACGGAAGAAATCCAACCAGTGTCAAGGCAATCCTTTACATATTTCCATTCATTGCCAGCGATGTTTGGAACAGATAGTGGTATCATAAGAGTGGTTATAGAATATTTATCAATTACATTTTCTTATCAAGCAGTTTGCCCGTTTCAATATGAGCAAATGTTGGAATATATTTTTCGAGCAACTGCACAATCTCCCTTTTCCCTACTGCTGATTTATTCAGGAGTTGTTCCATTTGTAAAAAGAAGTTATTCATATCATTCAAATCTGTGGCAGCAACCGGGGCTTTTATCACACCCAGTGATTGAAATCGCTGCATATCGGGTTGTTCCTCATCAGTATAAAATTCTTCGTACAGTTTTTCTCCTGTTGTATCGGATATAAAACCATAGACCGGGTATTGCGAACTATTCAAACTCATGCTGGCCGCAAAATCTTTCGCTTCAGTTTCGGTGTTGCATTCTTTCACACTGTATCCGATCTCTTTCAAAAACTTATGGGTAATGTCATAAAAATTGGTCAGCATGGCTTCGCTGAACTTTGGAAAAAATATTTCGCCACTGTTGCCCAGCATACAGGTAAGCATACATATATCACCCGACTCGGCAGGAGATACAAAATACCTTGTTACATCTTTCGGTACTGATAAAGGCTGACGGCTCATTACCCTTTTTACAAACCCATCCAGCAAACTGCCATTAGAAAAAGCAACATTGGCAAACCTTGCCGTAGTGCAGTGCATCCGGGAAGCAAATGTCATAATGAGGTCTTCCATCAACTTCTTGGTAGCTCCCATTATATTGACAGGGTTTGCAGCTTTATCAGTGGAAACACAAAAGAACCTGGAAGGCTTATCATTTTCTACCAGCGTCAGCAACTGGTGTGCATACAACAAATTATTCTGCACCATTGCCTCGATAGAAAAAATATCTTTTTCGCTGCGAACATGTTTATGTGCAGCGAAATTAGCTATAATGTCAAAAGGCTTATAGGCTCCGTATATTTTTTTAAAAATAGAACTGCCGAAATTAACCGGGTAGGTAATAAATGTGTCAGGAACAAATAAACCGTTTGTGCTGCGTACGTCTCTTACCAGTTCGGTAAGGCCGTTTTCATTAGAATCAACAACAACAACAGAAGCCGGTTTAAAGGGAAGTATTGATTTAATATAATTAGAACCAATCGTTCCGCCACCACCTATCACCAGCACTTTCTTTCCTTCGATGGCAGACTGCAGTGCCGGTTTATTATTCTCAATATCTGACTGAAAAAAAGATTGCTTTCTTTCCAGTATTTGTTCATGAATAAACTTGTTAATATCAATCAGCATTGTTATAAAATTAGCTTTACTGATACTGGCTCTAAGCAAAATGCTTATCCCCGATTTGAATTATACTAATTATTCTTTGTTACATAATAATCAGACAGAAATAAATGTTCCAGTCCGCTATTGAATAACGTATTCAACGCATCATCCGGTGTTAATACAACTGGTTCCCCGTTAATATTAAATGAAGTATTTAATACAATAGGAACGCCGGTAATTTTTTCAAACTCAGCAATCAAATTATAATAGTCAGGGTTTGTTGTTTTTTGAACCGTTTGCACCCTGCCCGATCCATCAAAGTGGACTACAGCCGGAACCAATACCTTTTTTTCTTCTTTAAAAGGTACTACCTTTTCCATGTAATCGCAGGTAAAGCCTTTTTCAACTTCAAAAAATTCTTCTACCCTGTCAGCTAAAATAGAAGGGGCGAAAGGTCTGTAAGCTTCCCGGTATTTAATTACTGCATTGATTTTATCTTTCATAGACGCATCTCTCGGGTCGCCTAAAATAGAACGGCAACCAAGTGCCCGGTCTCCAAACTCCATGCGGCTATTGAAAAAGGAAACAATATTTCCTTTGGACAAAAGTTCCGCAACTGCCTTTGCTTTGTTTTCTACTTTTGTATATTTTATTTTTCTGCGTTTTAATACTGCTTCTATTTCTTCGTTAGTATAGCCAGGGCCTATGTTGCTTGGATTTTCCTGGTACACCCTTGGCTGGTTTTGAATATGATGGGCTACGTATAAAGCAGCACCCATACTATTGCCGGAATCAGTAGGTGCATAGGGTATATAGATTTTCTTAAACGGTGTAACGGAAGTTATTTTTCCATTGTAAACAGAATTCATAAAAAAGCCGCCGCTAACCGCAACATTGTCACAGCCGGTAATTTTATGCAAGTGAGTAAGCATATGGGTAGAAATATCTTCTGATACCCGCTGCATGGCTTTAGCAATTTTAATATGCCATTCTTCAGGCACTTCACCTTTTTTACCAACCCTGCCACCCATGGCCAGCTTTAACTTCTCGGTATAAAGATTTGGCTGTGTTACCACTGCCCCTTTGTAATAACTCTGATCCAGCTCAAACAAGCCATTGTCTGTTAATTTAATTGTGGATCGGATAGTATTATACTCTTTCTCACAATCAATATCATAAGCAGATAATGCCATTACCTTCCACTCATCATTATCCGGTTTATACCCGAGTAGCTGAGTATAAGTAGCATACACCATACCAAGTGAATGCGGCATTTCCAATGTTTGCAACACTTCGATTTTATTTCCAGTACCCTTACACATGGTTACTGTTTCAAACTCGCCACGGTAATCAGCAGTAAGA
>JAYVKT010000396.1:0-2206 GCA_043768195.1 Chitinophagaceae bacterium
TTGGCCACCAACATTGCAGCCAACATTGTGAGCCCTGCCAATGACTTTGCCAACCTTGCACCACAAAAAATAAATTTCAGAACGGGTGGTTATATCACAGGTATTATCGGCGTATTAATTTTTCCCTGGAAATTAATTGCCGACCCCAATGGATATATTTTTACCTGGCTCATTGCCTATTCCAGTTTACTTGGCCCAGTTGGCGGCATCATGATTATTGATTATTTTTTCATCAGGAATAAAGAACTGAATGCAGTAGATTTATACAAAGAAAAAGGAGAGTACACTTACAGCAATGGCTTTAATCAAAAAGCCATTGCTGCATTGCTGGTAGGTATTCTGCCAAATGTGCCAGGCTTTTTGTTGCAGATAAAAGTAATTGATGCAACTGCTTTTCCGGCTTGGATTAGTCACTTGTATAATTATGCATGGTTTGTTGGGTTTGCGGTGAGTGGGTTGGTTTATTATTTATTGATGAAGAAGAAATAATAAATAAAAGGATTGCCTTTAAGAATTAATACCTATCAGCACAACTTGTGATGATAAAAGAAAAAATGACTTGACATTTCAATTTGCAATTTCACCATTGCATCAAAAGAAAAATAAATTATTGCTATGAGTGTCTTAATAAAAAATGGCCGCATCATTACCGCTGATGCAGATTACATTGCTGATATTTTTATTGAAGGGGAGACCATTTCTACCATCGGTAAAAATCTGAATGTAAAAGCAGACACTGTAATTGATGCTGGAGGTAAATTGGTAATGCCCGGCGGCATCGACCCACATGTGCACCTTGATATGCCTTTTATGGGAACCTCCAGCAGTGATAGTTATGAAACGGGTACCCGTGCTGCATTGTATGGCGGCACTACCATGGTGATTGATTTTATTTTGCAGAAACAGGGAAACTCTTTGCAGGCAGCATTAAATGAATGGAGGGGGAGAAGCGACAACAATTGTGTAGGCGATTACAGTTTCCACATGGCGGTTACAGATTTTAATGACGAGACAAAAAAAGAAATCCAGCATTTTATAGAAGCAGAAGGCATCACTTCTTTCAAAACATTCATGGCATACAAAGGTGCGTTGATGATTGATGACAGACAGATGATTGGCCTAATGGAAGAAGTAAAAAAACATGGCGGTTTAATTAATGTGCATGCCACCAATGGCGACATGATTGATTACCTCACACAGAAGCATAGAAGCGAAGGGAAATTATCACCGCTCTATCATTACTTATCTCAGCCAGAAATTACCGAAGCCGAAGCAAGCGAACGTTTTGTAGACATGGCAAGTTATACCGGCTGCCCCGGCTACATCGTACACCTCACTTGCGAAGGTGCATTGAATGCAGTCCGCAATGCAACAAGAAGAAACCAAAAAACTTTTGTAGAAACCTGTATTCAATATTTAATTATTGATGCTTCAAAATATGAACAGGAAGATGGCGCCAAATGGGTTATGAGCCCGCCATTACGGGAAAAGAAAGACCAGACAACTTTATGGGCAGGTATTAACCAGGGCCTGGTACAAGTTGTTGCTACAGACCATTGTCCTTTTATGCTGGAACAAAAATTAATGGGTAAAGATGATTTCAGTAAAATTCCCAACGGGCATCCGGCTATTGAAAACAGGATGGAGCTATTGTTCAGCGAAGGCGTAGTAAAAAATAAAATCACCTTGAATAAATATGTTGAAGTGTCTTCAACAAACGCCGCAAAAATCTTCGGCATGTTCCCACGCAAAGGAACCATTGCTGTGGGCAGCGATGCAGACATAGTAATTATTGACCCTAATGAAAAACATACATTGTCTGCAACCACACACCACATGAATGTGGATTACAGTGGGTATGAAGGTTGGGAATTAACAGGTAAAGTAAAAACAGTTTTGTTGAGGGGTGAAGTAGCGATTGAAGAAAATAATTGTTTAGTGAAAAAGGGATATGGTAAATTTATAAAACGTAATAAAGTTTCACAAATAATTTAATCCCACGCAAAGACGCTAAAAGGCAAAGAAGCAAAGAATTTGCGTCTTTCCTGACTTTGCTTCTTTGGGTGGAAAATAAAAAACTTATGCCAAGAATAATTAAATCAGGCCTCATTCAATTAAGCCTTCCCAAAACAGAAGGCGAAGGAACCATTGCGGAAATTGTGGAAGCGATGTATCAAAAGCACATTCCTTACATTGAAGAAGCAGG
>JAYVKT010000397.1:0-2557 GCA_043768195.1 Chitinophagaceae bacterium
TCATTGGCGAACACACGGATTATAATGATGGATTTGTGCTGCCTGCAGCTATTGATAAAGCTGCTTATATGGCAATGTCATTAAGGAATGATGATGAAATACATTTATTGGCGCATGATCTTAATGAAACATTTTCCACCAGTATTACTGATTTAAAACCTGTTGGTGATGTAAGCTGGCCAAATTATATTTTAGGAGCTGCTGCTCAATTTTTGCATCGAAATGTGCCACTTCGTGGATTTAATGCTGTACTCTCCAGTGATGTGCCTGTGGGTGCCGGTCTCTCATCATCTGCCGCAGTGGAGTGTGCTGCTGTATTTGCTTTAAATGAACTTCTGGGCACACAACTGGATCGTATTACTATGGTACAAATGGCTCAAAAAGCAGAAAATGAATTTGCAGGAGTTATGTGTGGCATCATGGATCAGTTTGCATCAATGATGGGAAAGAAAGATCATGTGATTTGTTTGGATTGCCGCTCATTGCAATACGAATACAAACCTTTTAAACTGGACGGGTATAAAATTTTGTTACTCAATACCAATGTCAAACATTCACTTGCTTCCAGTGAATATAATACAAGACGGCAGGAATGCACACAGGCGGTGAAGTGGGTGCAGCAACATCAGCCGGATGTAAAGGCATTGAGGGATGTAAACGATACAATGCTGGATCAATATGTGTTAACAAGGGATGCATTGATAGACAAGCGCAGCCGTTTTGTTGTACAGGAAATAAAGCGTTTGTTAGATGGATGCAAAGACCTTGAAACGGGAAATATACAAGCACTTGGTAACAAAATGTTGCAAACACACAAAGGGCTTAGTGAAATGTATGAAGTTAGTTGTAAAGAACTGGATTGGCTGGTGGATTGTGTAAAAAGTAATGCTGCAGTTATGGGGGCACGTATGATGGGTGGTGGCTTTGGTGGCTGTACCATTAATTTAATTAAGGAAGAAGCAATTGAACCATTGATAAAAAATATTCAGCCGGTTTATGAGGCAACCATGAACCTACCACTTACTTATTACATTGCTACTATTGAAAACGGAACAGAACGAATTTTATAATTATGTTTGATTTTAAAGAACATTCGCATACCAGGCTGAATATTCTCACCGGCGATTGGGTTTTAGTATCTCCTCATCGTATGAAGCGTCCATGGCAGGGAAAGAGAGAAGATATTCCTGCTGATGACAGACCTGTTTATGATGCCGTTTGTTACCTGTGCCCGGATAATAACAGGTCGGACGGTACAAGCAATCCTGCTTATGAAAATGCTTATGTTTTTACCAATGATTTTTCAGCATTAATGGCAGATACCCCCGAAGGTGAATACAACATGAATGATTTATTGATGGCTAAAAGCGAAAGTGGTATTTGCAGGGTCATCTGTTTTTCGCCTGATCATAATTTAACATTACCATTAATGAGTGAACAGGCGATTGAAAAGGTAATTGAACTATGGCAAAAAGAATTTACTGAACTATCCGAACAGAAGTTTATTAAGTATATTCAGATATTTGAAAACAAAGGGGAAATTATGGGATGCAGTAATCCGCATCCGCATGGGCAAATTTGGGCATCTTCATCCATACCGGTAGAACTGTCGAAAGAAAGCAAACAGCAGCAGTTGTACTTTAGTGAGTATAAAAAAAGTTTGTTAGGTGAATATTTAAAAACCGAATTGCAATTGCAGGAACGTGTTGTTGCCGAGAATGAGCATTTTGCAGCACTTGTTCCCTTTTGGGCGGTTTGGCCCTATGAAACAATGATAGTGAGTAAACGGCATGTGCTGCACATTGCTCAGTTTAATGAACCGGAAAAAACATCTTTCGCCAGAATATTAAAGCAACTGACTGCGATATACGATAACCTTTTCAATATTTCATTTCCTTATTCAGCCGGAATGCACCAGTCTCCTGTAAATGATGGGGAGCATCCTGAGTGGCACTGGCATATGCATTTTTATCCGCCTTTATTAAGAAGCGCAACAGTTAAAAAATTTATGGTTGGATATGAGATGCTGGCGAACCCACAGCGGGACATTACACCTGAACTTGCGGCAGCCACTTTGAAGGGGCTTTCAGAAATTCACTATAAAACCCGGGAGTAAAAATCAAGATTTGGTTTTGGCACTGCAAATTTTTAGAAGGCGTTTAATTTTATAAATCTCTGTAAGTAATAGTTTGTTTCAGTTGTTGTTTGAAGAGCCAATACTTAAGTGAATCAATGAATTAGAATGAAACATGAAATGTTGATTTTTTTGACTACCTGTTTTTTTATCTAAGTCACATTGTAGTGGTTTAATAAATTAATAAGTAGTGATAATCGATGAGTTTACCGGTGATATTAAACCAAACGTCAAGGGCCTTCTTACAAATTAAAGGATGCTTTAGATAAGCCAACAATGAGCTTGTAAATGCAATTAACTGCTTTTATCAAATGAAATTGATTCTTCTGAATACAGGATGATAAAGACGAATACGAAAAAAATTAACGGACTGTAATTAAAGCTCCGTTAGGTATCGCAGGATAATAAAAGCAGCGACTAACT
>JAYVKT010000398.1:0-3386 GCA_043768195.1 Chitinophagaceae bacterium
AAAAAACTTTTTGTATGCAGAAGAATTATTCCGCAAGGCTATTAAGATGAACACCCGTCATTATCTCCCGTTTGAACGGTTGGGATATGTGTACATGAATACAACGCAATATGATCTGGCAGATTCTTTCTTTAACGAAGCCGATATCAGAAAGAGGGGGTATAAATTTTTGGGACGGGATGCAGATGCAGATGGTGTGATTGATGCTTTTGATCAGGTACTGTCACCCAGTATTTGCAATGTTGACTGCGCAGATGCGATCAAGAGCGGTACGATTGGGTATTTTATACTGGCCATGGATTTATATAAGTTTGGAAAACTGGGAGAGGCCGAAAGACTGTTTAAGATCTCCATTTCATTAGATAAGAGCAATCCACTTGCCTTTCATTACCTCGGTAAAATATTATATTCTCAACGTCGTTATAAAGAGGCAGATATTTTTTTAAACTATGCTATAAAGTATTATCTGGAACCTGGCGAGCTAAAACATTATGTTGATTCCGTCAGCAAAAAAATACCAGCATCTAAATCAAAAGACTGTGTTATTAAAAATTTTGAAAAAGCCGGGTACAGTAAAATTGATAACTATTATTTTCTTGCGGGCCTATATAAACGATGGAATCATTTTACTGAAGCGGAGGCGGCTTACCGCACTTATATCAGCATGAACCCCTCAGTGATAGACGGTTATTCTCTTTTATGGAATATGCTCGAAAGCATTGGCCGTTTTCCAGATGCAGAGAAGCTAATTCTCAGTTATGCTGCTATCGATAAAAATCTTGGCGAAAAGGAATTAAACGCCTTCAATAAGCGGATGATAAGCCGCTTTCCGGAGGATGGAAATTTGTATTACAAAGCTGGTTTATTATTATACCATCTTGCTGCAGAGGCCCCGGATAGTTATAAGGATGACCGGATAAAGACAGTTGATGATCCTGACATTAACAAGGTTGATACTAAACATGGATCGCCTATGGCTGTTGATATGGTGGATAATAGAAATGACGAAACAGGTTTGTTGAATATTATAGAGTATATAACTTATGCTGATAATATTTTGTATCCCCGCACTGAAGGAGTGGCTTATTTTCTTAAGGCCGACAGCTTATTACAACATGATATTAATGCTATAGCGGATCTAAACTATAAAACAGCAGACCTTTATGTTTGGTTAGGTGTGCCTGAAAAAGCGTCTCCGCACTATAAAAAATCTGTTGACCTGCAACCAGAAAATGCAGGTACCCGGTTGAAGCTGGTTGATACTTACGTCTCTACTTATTATTTTAAAGGAGCATTGGAGCAGTTAGATTCTTTGAATAATAGAAAAGAAATCAACTTTGACAAGCAATTATTATTGGCAAAATTCTGTATTCACTTTGGAAGATATACAGATGCAGAACCACTATTGAAAGAAGCACAGAAAATTCATCCATATAAAATACCTCAAACAAATGATCTGCTCGGCAGAATGCATTTTATGTCAAATAATCCGAACCTGGCGATACCTTATTATCAGCAATACTTTGCTGACAATCCTGCTGATCATTTAACGATGTACAGCATTGCCTGCCTTAATGCCCGCCTGGGAAAAGAGGCCGAAGCTTTTAAATGGTTAGAAATGGCCATGTCAAAGGGATTTCGTTACGGCTGGGTGCTTAAGTTTGACGCTACCTGGGATAATTACCGAAAGATGAGTAAATGGCCGCTGCTGCAAAAGAAATTTCCTCCCAACAATAAAGCAGGGTAGCACTATTACTTAGCGGATAATATAATATGGTTCCTGAAAGCATTTATTTGTGGGGTCATCCTGCCGGGGACAAGGCGCAGATTTAGCATATTTGGTTGTCCCGTTTTTGGTATCAGTCATTACCTGATCCCAGTTTGCATTTTTCTTTAATCTGCTTAAATTATTCTCTATTGTTAGTTTTAAAAATTGTGTATAGAAGCTCCCGTCAGTAACAGTTGCTGCTGCCCTTTGTCCGTTATCTGCGGCTGTTGTCAATATTGACATGGGTTTTAGAAAAAGGGCTTTACAGTTTTCAATGCTCCAATCCATGCCCGACGATTTTACTTTGCCAATCCGGGAGCCAAACGATTTGGAAGAAAGCACATCTTCATTGCAGCAATCGCTGATGACGAGATTAAACCTTGCCCCGATTTTTTTAATAGCAGTAAAAATCTCCTGTATGTTAACTGAGTTCTCATAAACTTCTTGCCGGGTGCCGCCATCTGTTTTAAGTTTCATATACGGGAAATGTATTTTTTGATCCCGTTCTTCCCGTTTTCTGAATCCATGCCCCGTGTAATAAAAAACAATAATATCGTTTGGCGAAAACAGTTTGATATTATTTACCGATGCCCAAACACCCTTTACGTTAAAATTATTTCCCGCAACTGTTGTAAACGATTTTTGAATCCCAAGTTTTACCGCTACACTATCAAATATGCCTGTAATTTTTTTTACATCAAGTTTGCAGGCTTTGGCAATTTCTTTGTCTAAGGTATCAGCCACTATAATAAGGTGCATTTTTATTTTTCTTTCAGCAGCGGTTAGCACATTGCCCTTAGTGCCTGTTTCATAGGGCAGGGTTTTAAAATACTCTTCATCTTCACTAAAAAAACCAGCTATAAGTTTTTTCGAAACCTCTCTTTTCTCCAGCAATTTTGAAAAAAGAAATGTATCTTGTAATGGCCCTGCATAATTTTGAGCAGATCGTATTCCGGCCGGTTCGTAGAAATCAATTGCGGGGTTGTATCTGAAAATAATTGCCAGCGAGTCGTATTTTAATTTGCCATTGCCCCAGATTGTCCGCTGTTTTGTTATTCTGTATAGTAAACTACTGGTATCAATCAGACCGTTTGCATTCGTAACCTGCAGCTCTTCCGCATCCATTTCTACCAGCACATCCTGCCGGGAGTCGGGGTCTGTGTAGCGGATTCGTAAGATACCACTACCATCATATAGCCTGACAAAAATTGAACGATAGCTTATCGTATCTTTTACAGCAGAAAATTTATACCTGAATTGATATACGGATTGAGAGCTTGCCACTAAACTGATGGCAGCAGTAAGTAAAAAAAGTAAAATAAATTTTGTTCTCACTAATCAGGTTTAATTAATTAAATGTACTGCTTATATTTATACCGGAAAAGTGATGGAGTAAGACTTTTGGCCTGTTTGCCTTTTACATTCGTTATATAAATCAAAGGATAGGTAAAATTGTGTACTCTGTGAAAAATTAAATCTGGGTAATCTGTGGTTAACCCATTAAGCTTTTTAAAATGGGAACCAGGATGTATTTAAATTTTATATTTTACAATTTCCCGTTTACATTTGCAATCCTTACCAAAACAGGCAGGCCGCCCGGGTGGCGGAATTGGTAGAC